>NZ_LUNH01000009.1:0-21904 GCF_001628525.1 Aeromicrobium sp. REDSEA-S38_B2
CGACAGGATCGTCGCGATCAGGACAAGGATCAGGCCCATCGCCCGGTTATGCCGCCCCCGGCGCGCGATGGTCCAGCGCTTATTCGAAAACATGAGGGCTCCGGCCGCAAAAAAGGATGAACCAGTCATTAGCCATCGCCCGTCAAATCGCGGTCAACCGGCACGGTTAACAGGCGATTCAGCACGAATTGCGCAAAACGCCTTGTCGGCGTGCGCGAACATTCCCATGTGTCTGCCGTGCTTTGGGTTGCCGTTGGTCCGTGCCGATGCTAGCACCCGACACACTGACGGTGTCCGACCCGATCCCGTCCGGCCTTTTGAGGGGAAAGGCTGACCCGCGCGATTCGCGGTTCATGGCCTCCCCGGCGCCGGACATGCGGGGAAAGACATGTCCGTCAGTCCACCCGGATGACCGGGCGGCGGCCGACCCCATTCCAGCGTCGCCTGCCATAACGGTCACCCCGTAACAGGTTGATGCCGTATGAGGCTTGCCATGCCCTCTTCCCATGCCGACGCAGTCGCATTTGCGCCGCGCGTCGACGTGACGGAAGACCGCATGCGCGTCCAGGACCGGACGCGGGCCACGCGCGGCAATAACGTCTTTTTCCGTTTGAACCCTATCGACCGCAGCCGCCCTCCACGGGCGGCGGCGGCCTTTTTGTTTGGCGCGCTGCGGCGCGCCTGGAGTGATAATAATGACCACGCGCATGTTGATCGACGCGCGGCACCGGGAAGAAACCCGGGTCGCCGTCACCAAGGGAAACCGCATCGAGGAGTTTGATTTCGAGTCCGCCGAGCACAAGCAGCTCAAGGGCAATATCTATCTGGCCAAGGTAACCCGCGTCGAACCGTCGCTGCAGGCGGCGTTCGTGGAATATGGCGGCAATCGCCACGGCTTCCTGGCCTTCAGCGAAATCCACCCCGACTATTACCAGATCCCGAAGGAAGACCGCGAAGCCTTGCTGCGCGAAGAGGCGGAGCATGCCGCCGAAGCCGCGATGCGCGCCGAGGAAGACCTCGACGAGCTGGAAGGCGATGTGGCCGATGTCGACGAGCCCGGCGACGATGACGCCGCCGTTGCCGCCCCCGAAACCATCGGCGAGGACAGCGACGACGATGGCCGCCAAGATTCCGCGGACGACGCCGAGGGCGAAGATGGCGAAGAAGCGCGCGACGATCGCGACGACAAGGGTCGCCGGGGCCGCGGGCGTGGCCGGGGTCGCAAGGGCGGCCGCGGACGCGGACGCCGCGACGAGGATGAAAATGGCGAAAGCCGCATGTCGCTGCGCCGCAAGTACAAGATTCAGGACGTCATCCGTCGCCGCCAAGTGATGCTGGTGCAGGTCGTCAAGGAAGAGCGCGGCAACAAGGGTGCGGCGCTGACCACCTATCTGTCGCTGGCCGGCCGCTATTGCGTGCTGATGCCGAACACGATGCACGGCGGCGGGATCAGCCGCAAGATTTCGAACGGCGCCGATCGCCGCAAATTGAAGGCGATGATCGACGAGCTCAACCTGCCGCCGTCGATGGGCTGCATCGTCCGCACCGCGGGGATGAGCCGCACCAAGACCGAGATCAAGCGCGACTTCGACTATCTCGCCCGGCTGTGGGACGAGATTCGCGAAAAGACGCTGGGGTCGAGCGCGCCGGCGCTGATCCATTCGGACAGCGACCTTGTGAAACGTGCGATCCGCGACATCTATCACCGCGACATCGAGGAAGTGCTCGTCGAGGGCGAAGAGGGCTATAAGGCGGCGAAGCAGTTCATGAAGCTGCTGATGCCCAGCCACGCCCGGCGCGTGAAGCAATATGCCGACCCCGTTTCGCTCTATCAGCGCTATGGCGTCGAAGATCAGCTCGCCGGGATGCTCAATCCGGTCGTTCAGCTGAAATCGGGCGGCTATCTCGTCATCAACCCGACCGAGGCGCTGGTGTCGATCGACATCAACTCGGGCCGCTCGACGCGCGAGCATAATATCGAGCAGACCGCGCTCAGCACCAACCTTGAGGCGGCACACGAAATCGCCCGCCAGCTTCGCCTGCGCGACATGGCGGGCCTGATCGTCATCGACTTCATCGACATGGATCATGGCTCGAACGTCCGCAAGGTCGAGCGCGCGATGAAGGATGCGCTCAAGAATGACCGCGCGCGCATCCAGGTCGGCCGCATCTCGGGCTTCGGCCTGATGGAAATGAGCCGCCAGCGGCTGCGCACCGGCGTGCTCGAAGCGTCGACGCGCCCCTGCCCGCATTGCGAAGGCACCGGCCTCGTCCGCACCGCATCGTCGGCGGGTCTCAGCGCGCTGCGCCTGATCGAAGAGGAAGCCGCACGCGGCAAGGGCAGCAAGATCATCCTGCGCGCGAGCCAGGAAGCGACCTTCTATCTCCTCAACGAAAAGCGCCGCGAACTGCGCGATATCGAGGATCTGTACGGCGTCAGCGTCGAAATCCTGCCCGACGGCGAAACCGAAGGCGCGCGCATGGCGATCGAGGTCGGCGGCCCGCCGCCCGTTCAGCGCCGCAGCTTCGCCCCGATCGCGCCGATCGAGGATGATGATGACGACGATATCGTCGACGAAGAGGATATCGAAGAAGAGGAAGAAGAAGCCGAACGCCCCGCGCGCCGCGAACGCGAGCGTGAAGAGGGCGATGCCGATGGCGAAGGCGGACGCAACAAGCGCCGCCGGCGTCGCCGCCGCGGTCGTCGCGGTCGCCGCGATGACGAGGGCAACGAAACCGCCGAGGGCGAAACGGCTTCCGAAGAGGCCGAGGAAACCGACGGCGACGGCGACGACGAAGCCGGCGCCGATGGTGCGGCGGAACCCGTAGCCGCCGAAGCGAGCGAGGAAGGCGAAGCCAAGCCGCGTCGTCGCCGCGGCGGCCGCGGTCGCAAGAAGGTCGAGGCCGAAGCCGTCGAAGCCGAGGCAGGCGACGCGGACACGACTGCGCCCGAACCGGAAGCCGTCGAAGCCCCCGCCCCCGAAGCCCCTGCGGCCGAAGAAAAGCCGAAGCGCAAACGCGCGCCGCGCAAGACCAAGGCGGCGATCGCTGCCGAAGCGGCCGCGGTCGAAGCCGCCGACGCAAGCAGCGAAGCGCCCGAGGCTCCTGTCGCCGACGTGCCGGTAGAGGAAGCAGAACCCGCCAAGCCCGCGCCGAAAAAGCGCGCCAGCCGCAGCAAGAAGGCGGCCGCCGCCGAAGCGCAGCCCGCCGAAGCAACCGCAAGCGCTCCGCAGGGCGATTCCACGGTCGAAGCCATCCCTGCCGACGCCGAAGGCGACGCCCCTGAGGGCGGACCCCGTCGCGGCTGGTGGCAGCGCACCTTCGGCAACTGACGCGCCTGAATTGCATGAAAAGACGGGCCCTCGCGCAAGCGGGGGCCCTTTTTTCGGACAGGCGCCGCAGTAGCGGCCATCACGCACCTTGCGCCCGCGCGGCTGGCGCCCCAATAAGTCTCCATGGCTTCATTCGAGGTTCAGACGCGCGGCGCAAGACGGGCGGCGATGATCGCGCCATCCCCGTCCCACATCCTGGCCCGGCCGGGCGCCTGGCGCGCCGCGCTGCGCCTGCTGCTGACGCTCGTCGCCATGGTGGCGGTTGCTGCGCGGCCGGTGATGGCGCAGTCGATGCTGCGCGACGCCGAAACCGAGGCGCTCTTCCAGGACATGGTCGATCCGCTGCTCGTCGCGGCGGGGCTGCGTCCCGGACAGGTGCGCGTCCACCTGCTCGGCGATCGCAGCATCAACGCGTTCGTGGCGGGCAGTCAGGACATCTATGTCTTTAGCGGCCTGATCGAGACCGCCGACAGCGCCAACGAAGTGCAGGGCGTACTCGCCCACGAGCTCGGCCATATCATGGGCGGCCACGCCATCCGCGCCAGCGACGGCGCCAAGACCGCAACGGGCATCTCGCTGCTCAGCCTGCTGCTCGGCGCCGCGGCGATCGCGGCGGGCGGCGGCGATGCCGGGATGGGCATCATGATGGCGGGGCAACAGGCCGCGCTCGGCAAATATCTGGCGTTCAGCCGGGTTCAGGAAGCGACCGCCGACGCCGCCGGTGCGCAATATCTGTCGAAGGCAGGGATCAGCGGCAAAGGCAGCCTCGATTTCTTCAAGAAGCTGCAGAATCTCGAATTCCGCTACGCCGTCAAACAGGATGATGATCAGGCCTACAGCCGCACGCACCCGCTGTCGGGCGATCGCATCCAGGCGCTCCGCGAAGTCTATGTCGTCGATCCGGCGTGGGACAAGCCAAGCGATCCCCAGCTCGAAGCCCGCTTTCAGCGCGTGAAGGCCAAGCTGCTCGGCTATATGGAAGAGCCCGAGCGGACGCTGCGCAAATATCCCGAAAGCGACAAGAGCGTGCCCGCGCGCTACGCCCGCGCTTACGCTTGGCACAAGAGCGCCTATCCGCAAAAGGCGCTGGACGAGGTCGATGCCCTGATCGCCACCAATCCCGAAGACCCGTATTTCCTCGAGCTCGAAGGCCAGGTCTTGCTCGAATCCGGACGGCCCAAGGAAGCGATTCCGCCGCTACGCAAGGCGGTCGCCAATTCGAAATCACAGCCGCTGATCGCCTCGACCCTCGGCCATGCGCTGATCGCGACCGAGGATCCGGCCAATTTTCCCGAGGCCGAAAAGGTGCTGAAAACCGCCGTCGCGCTCGATAACGAGAATCCGTTCGCCTGGTATCAGCTCGGAATCGTCTATGCGAACCGCGGCGATCAGGCGCGCGCCGCGCTCGCCTCGGCGGAACGCTACAGTCTCGAGGGTGGACAGCCGATGCTCGCGCTGCGTAATGCCGAAATGGCGATGCAGGGCCTGCCGCAAGGATCGCCCGACTGGATTCGTGCACAGGATATTTCGATGGTTGCGCGCGCCGAGGTAGAACGGACGCGCAAACGGCGCTAGATTCACGACGAAATTCGGGGATGCATCGCAATTTCGCGAATGCACAAGGGCGACAAGTGACAGACAAGAAAGACGAATATTATCAGCCGTGGTTGCGCGACCCGTCGCCGGCGCCCGAGCCCCTGCCGCGCGCCGACGAGGGACTGGCAAAGCCGAAGGACGCCCCGCCCGTCGGCATCGACGTCGGCCGCTATACGCCGAAGCCCGCCCCGGCGCGCGATCCGCGCGTCACGGGGGAGCAGCTGAAGGCCGGCGCGGCGCGGCTGTGGAGTGCGATCCGGCACGGCGCTGCGGCCTTTGCCGACTGGACGATCGATGTCGGCGAACGCGCCGACATACCCGCGCGCGTCGAGGCGATGGAGATACCGCGACGGACGCGCGACCTTGCGCAGCGTTCGGGCTTGCGCGCGCCAGCAAGGACGGCATCGGCGATGCCGCGAACAAGCTGCGCCCAGCCGCCGAAGAGCTTGCGCCGCCGCCCTCGGGGCTCGAACAATTGCTCGCGCGCGAAGAAGCCGAGGCGCGCGCCGCCGACGCCCAGAATGCGGGCGACCTCCCCCTCTTTGCCGGCGAGGCGATCCCCGCGACCTTGGCCGAAACGCAAGCCAAAGCGGCGGCGATAGCCGCCGTGCCGGACGATGATCGCACCCCGCATGTCGCAGCCCCGGCCAAACCCAAGCCCGCGCGCGCCAAGGCGATGACCGCGGGCCGTTTGCCGCAGCGCCAGGGAGGAATGATGGACGGCGTATCGACGCGCACCCTGCTGATCGGCGGCATCGCCGCGCTCGCACTGCTCGGCGCGACCTTCTGGCTTGGCGGCCGCTTCGGCGGCGGCATGAGCAAGAGCGAGGTCGAGACGATCGTCGGCGACTATATTCGCGCTAATCCCGAGATCATCCCCGAGGCGCTGGAGGCGCAGCGCGACCGCGAAATGGCGAAGGCGATCGACGCGATCCGCCCCGCACTCGAAAAGCCTTACGCCGGCGCCTGGGCGGGCAATGCCGACGGCGACGTCACACTGGTCGTCTTCACCGACTATGCCTGCGGCTTCTGCCGGGCGAGCGTGCCCGACGTCGACCGGCTGGTCCGCGAGGACAAAAGGCTGAAGGTCGTGTTCCGCGAATTGCCGATCATCTCGCCGCAAAGCCGCGATGCCGCGCTGATGGCGCTCGCCGCCGCGCGGCAGGGCAAATATGACGCTTTCCACCACGCGATGTTCGCAGCGAGTTCGCTCGACCCCTCGGCGATCGCCGCCGCAGCGCAGCGCGCGGGCGTCGTCACCGACGGCAGCGCCGACGCGACCGCGAACGAGGCGCTGTTCCAGCGCGAACTCGACGCGAACCTCGCGATCGCAACCCAGCTTCAACTCAACGCGACCCCCACCTGGGTCGTCGGGGACCAGCTTTTCCAGGGGCAGGTCGGCTATGACGCGCTGAAGCGCGCCATCGCCAAGGCCCGGTCCAAGAGCTGAGGCGCGCGGGCTTGGCGACCGTCACGCACGATCAGGCGCTCGCCAACGCCCGGCATCTGCTGGCGGGTCAGCCTGCGGCGGCGCTGGCGCAGGCGGCCCGGCTGTGGGGCACCGACGTCGACGCGTGGGAGCTGCTGGTGCGCCACGACGTCGTCCGCGCGCTGCCGAGGGCGGTCCCCCCGCTGGAGCCCGCCCGCCGCGCCGACGTCGGCGGCGGGATGTTCGTCTGCGGCGACCACCGCGAGACGCCCTCGATCCAGGGAGCCCTCGCGTCGGGCGTGCGGGCCGCGCAGGACGTCGCCGCGGCCGTCGGCGCCCGCTGACCCCGACGGCCGGCGGGGCTACTTGGCGGCGTCGCCACCCGTGGAGAGGGCGGCGATGAACGCCTCCTGGGGGACCTCGACGCGGCCGATGTTCTTCATCCGCTTCTTGCCCTCCTTCTGCTTCTCCAGCAGCTTGCGCTTGCGGCTGATGTCGCCGCCGTAGCACTTGGCGAGCACGTCCTTGCGCATCGCACGGATGTTCTCGCGGGCGATGATGCGGGCGCCGATGGCGGCCTGGATGGGCACCTCGAACTGCTGGCGCGGGATGAGCTCCTTGAGCTTGCCCGCGAGCATCACGCCGTACGCGTAGGCCGAGTCGCGGTGGACGATGGCGCTGAACGCGTCGACCACCTCGCCCTGCAGCATGATGTCGACCTTGACGAGGTCGGCCTGCTGCTCGCCGGCGAGCTCGTAGTTCAGCGACGCGTAGCCCTTCGTGCGGCTCTTCAGCGCGTCGAAGAAGTCGAACATGATCTCGCCCATGGGCAGCGTGTAGCGGATCTCGACGCGGTCCTCGGACAGGTAGTCCATGCCGTTCAGCTGGCCGCGGCGGGCCTGGCAGAGCTCCATGATGACGCCGATGTAGTCCGACGGCGCGAGGATCGTCGCGGAGACGATCGGCTCGTGCACCGAGGCGATCTTGCCGTCCGACGGGTACTCGCTCGGGTTGGTGACGAC
Source organism: Aeromicrobium sp. REDSEA-S38_B2 (assembly GCF_001628525.1). Classification (NCBI taxonomy): domain Bacteria; kingdom Bacillati; phylum Actinomycetota; class Actinomycetes; order Propionibacteriales; family Nocardioidaceae; genus Aeromicrobium; species Aeromicrobium sp. REDSEA-S38_B2. Next base: position 7,380 of record NZ_LUNH01000009.1, read on the forward strand.
GATCTCGCGACCGTCCTCCATGACCACCTTGTAGACGACGTTCGGCGCCGTGGAGATGAGGTCGAGGTCGAACTCGCGCTCGAGACGCTCGCGCACGATCTCCAGGTGCAGCAGGCCGAGGAAGCCGATGCGGAAGCCGAAGCCCAGCGCGCCCGACGACTCCGGCTCGTACACGAGCGCGGCGTCGTTGAGCTGCAGCTTCTCGAGGGCCTCGCGCAGGGTCGAGAAGTCGTCGCCGTCGATCGGGTACAGGCCCGAGAAGACCATCGGGTTGGGGTGCGCGTAGCCGCCGAGCGGCTCGTCGGCCGGGCGCGCGTTCGACGTGACGGTGTCACCGACGCGCGACTGGCGCACCTCCTTCACCCCCGTGATGAGGTAGCCGACCTCGCCGACGCCGAGGTGGTCGGCCTTGACCGGCTCGGGGCTGATGACGCCGACCTCGAGCATCTCGTGCACGGCGTTCGTCGACATCATCTTGATCTTGTCGCGGTGGCTGAGCCGACCGTCGACGACGCGGACGTAGGTGATGACGCCGCGGTAGGTGTCGTAGACGGAGTCGAAGATCAGCGCCCGCGGCGGACCGTCGGCGTCACCCTCCGGAGGCGGCACCTCGTCGACGATGAGGTTGAGCAGCGCCTCGACACCCTGGCCGGTCTTGGCCGAGACGCGCAGCACGTCGTCGGGGTCGCCGCCGATGATGCCGGCGATCTCCTCGGCGTACTTCTCCGGCTGCGCGCCGGGCAGGTCGATCTTGTTCAGCACGGGGATGATGTGCAGGTCGGCGTCCATCGCCAGGTACAGGTTCGCCAGCGTCTGCGCCTCGATGCCCTGGGCGGCGTCGACGAGCAGGATGGCGCCCTCGCAGGCCTCCAGCGAGCGGCTCACCTCGTAGGTGAAGTCGACGTGGCCGGGCGTGTCGATCATGTTGAGCACGTAGTGCGTCCCGGCGTCGTCGCCCGCGCTCTTGGTGAACGGCATGCGGACGGCCTGGCTCTTGATGGTGATGCCGCGCTCGCGCTCGATGTCCATGCGGTCGAGGTACTGGGCCCGCGCGGCACGCTCGTCGACGACGCCGGTGAGCTGCAGCATGCGGTCGGCCAGCGTCGACTTGCCGTGGTCGATGTGCGCGATGATGCAGAAGTTGCGCAGGAGGGACGGGTCGGTCGAACCCGGCTGGGGCGCCGCGCCCGGCGTCGTGGTGCTCGTCATGGTGCCCCCATCCTCCCATCCGGGGCGAGGCCCGTGAGCACGCCCACCGGGGCGTACCCACCGGGGCTCACGTCCAGAGGTAGGCGATGGCGACGTTGACCACGACCAGGCCGGCCACGACGTGCGCGAACGGGTTCGGCGTGGGGCGACGTCGGGTGCCGTGGGCGAGGCCCACCGCGACGAAGGCGATGGCCAGCTTGAGCCCGATCTTGGCGTAGTTCAGGTCGACGTCGGCCGCGGGCGCGACGCCGGTCAGCACGACGCCGAGCACGAAGGCGGCGGTCACACCGACGACCATCGCGAGGTTGAGCTGGGGGCGGCGGATCGTCGTCACGTAGCCGACGAGGGCCACCACCCAGCTGAGGACGTGGAGCCAGACCAGGACGTCGTAGAGCGTCTGCATGCCTCGGATCGTAGGACCCCCTCCCCGCGTCGTGGGGAGCTGGCGACGGTTTCGGCGCGGACTTTCGTCATCAGGTCCACGGAACGCGGGCGAGGCGAGGGGCGCTCGGGGCTGATTTGGGGGCGCACGGTGCTCGCTGGTACTGTGGGTGGTCGCGTGCCCGCACGCACGCCCTCACACTTGCAGCACATTCCCTTCACGCACGAGAGAACAGGTCAGCCACGTGGCGAACATCAAGTCGCAGATCAAGCGGAACCGTCAGAACGAGGCCGCTCGCGAGCGCAACAAGTCGGTGCGTTCCGCGCTGAAGACGGCCGTGCGTCGCTTCCACGCCGCCGTCGAGGCCGGCGAGACCGACCAGGCCAAGGCGTACGCCGCCGAGGCGGGCAAGAAGCTCGACAAGGCCGCCAGCAAGGGCGTCATCCACAAGAACCAGGCGGCGAACCGCAAGTCGGCCATCGCCAAGAAGGCCGCGTCGCTCTGACCGCAGCCCCCCAGCATCGACGAAGGCCCCCGGCACCGCCGGGGGCCTTCGTCGTGCTCAGGCACTGACGACCGCGCAGGGCCGACGCACGCGGCGGCGACGTCAACGCCGGCGTGCGGCCGCGACCTGCAGGACCATGCGCTCGACGGCGTACGCGGGATCGGCCGCGCCGCCCTTGACGTCGATGTCGGCCTGCGCGACCGCGTCGAGCGCACGGGCCAGCCCGGACGGCTCCCACCCCTGCAGCTGACGCCGCAGCACGCGCACCTTGAACGGCGGCGCGCCGACGTGGCGGGCCAGCTCGCCCTCGCCCAGCCGCGCGGGTGCGTCGGCGAGACGGGCGAGCTGGCGCAGCCCAGCGGCGAGCGCGCTCGTGATGAGCACCGGCGCGACCTTGGCGGTCTCGGCCCAGCGCGCCTGCTCAAGCGCGACGTTGATCCGCCCCTCGATGGCGGCGTCGGCGATCTCGTAGCCGCGCACGTCGGCGCGGCCACCGAAGTAGCGGCGCACGACCTCGACCGTGACCTCGCTGCCGGAGTCGAGGGTCGCGGCCAGCTGGTCGGCTGCACCGGCGAGGGCGCGCAGGTCCTGGCCGACGGCGGCGACCAGCAGCGTCGCGGCCTCCTCGTCGATGCGGGTGCCGAGGTCGCGCAGCTCGCCGGCCACCCACCGCGCGTGGTCGCGCTCGTACTTCGGCGCCTCGTTCTTGACCTCGTGGACGGCCGCCTGGGCGCGCAGCTTGTCGAGCAGACCCTTGCCCTTCTGCCCTCCCCCGTGCACGAGCACGACGGCGACGTCGGGGCTGGGGTCCTTCGCGTAGGCGAGCAGCTCGCCCTGGGCGACGTCGGGCAGGTCCTGCAGCTCGGTCAGGACGAGGGCGCTGGCGGAGCTGAAGAGCGACGGGCTGGTGAGTCCGGCGATCTCGCCCGCCCCGAGGCCGCCCGACGTGGCGGTGGCGACCTCGCACTCGGCGTCGGCGGCCTTGATGCCGGCCACGGCGCGCGCCCGGGTGCGGTCGGACAGGTACTCCGAGCTCCCGGTGATGAGCAGGATCTTCCCGAACGGCGACGCCACGCGCCCAGCGTAGTCGTCCGCTCCGACGAGCCCGCCCGACGACGCGGGCGTACGCTCTCGCCATGCCGCTCGACGCCGACGACGTCGTCGCCCACGCCGACGACGCGTGGGTGGACCACCTGGTCCGCTTCGGCTTCGTGGCCTACGGGCTCGTGCACCTCGTGCTGGCGTTCCTCGCTCTGCAGCTCGCGTTCGGGCACCGCAGCGGCTCGGCCGACACCCGAGGCGCGCTGGCGGAGCTGGCGCAGCAGCCGTTCGGCCGGACCGTGCTCTGGCTCGTGGTCGCGGGGATGGCGGTGCTCGTCCTGTGGCGCGTGCTCGAGGCGGTCGTCGGGCACCGCGACGACGACGGCGCGACGCTGTGGGCGGCTCGCGGTGCCGACCTGGTCAAGGCGGTGGTCTACGGCGTCGTGGGCTGGAGCGGCGTGCAGGTCATCGCCCGGAGCGGCAGCTCGGGCGGGTCGGGCAGCGAGACGTGGACGGCGCGCGCCTTGGCCCTGCCCGCCGGCGCGGTGCTCGTAGGCGTGGCCGGGCTCGCCGTCGTGGGCTACGGCGCGTGGACGGCATGGCGCGGACTCAGCGACCGGCACCGCGAGCACCTCGCGACGGAGGGTCTGAGCGGCACCTCGGGCGACTGGCTCCTGCGTCTCGGCGCGGTCGGGCACGTGGCGAAGGGTGTCGCCATCGGGCTGGTCGGGACCCTGTTCTGCTTCGCCGCGCTGACCCACGACGCCGACCGCTCGGGCGGCCTCGACGAGGCCCTGCGCACGGTCCTGCAGCAGCCCTTCGGACCGTGGTTGCTGGCGCTCATCGCGGTGGGGATCGGCCTGTACGGCGTCTGGTGCCTCGCCCGGGCGCGCTACCTCGACCGCTGACCGCTCCCCCGCGACACGACCGACAGGCGTCCGTCGCGCACGACGACCGCGACGTCGCCCTCGTGGTCGGTGCGGTGCACCACCGCGCCGACCTGGCGCAGCATCCGCAGGGCGGTGCCGGTGGGGTGCCCGTAGTCGTTGTCGGCCCCGACGGACACGGTGGCCAGGCGTGGCGCGACCGCACGCGTGAACCGCCACGACGTGTCGGCGCTGCCGTGGTGCGCGACCTTCAGCACGTCGGCCCGCACGACGCTGCCGGCGTGGAGCACGTGCTCCTGCGCCTCCTCCCCCACGTCGCCCGTCAGCAGGAGGGTCACGCCCCGCACCACCACGCGCAGGACCACGCTGTCGGCGTTGCGGTCGACCTCGATCCTCCGAGCCCGCGTCGTGGGCTGAGCCCGCGGCCAGAGCACGTCGGCCGTCACGTCGCCCACCACGAGACGGTCGCCCCGCGACACCGTGCGGGTGGGGACCCCTGGCACCGTGGGCCCTGGGCGTCCGACGAGCACCGCGCCGACCGCACGACCGCCCGCCACCCCTGACCTCCCGCCCACGTGGTCGGCGTCGCCGTGCGTCAGCACGAGGGCCGGGATACGCCGCACGCCGAGACCGCGCAGGCAGCGGTCGACGTCGACGGGCTCGAGACCGGCGTCGACGACCACCGCCTCGTCCGGGCCGGAGCGCAGCACGGTCGCGTCGCCCTGGCCGACGTCGCACTGCACCATGACCCACCCGGGCGGTGGCCACCCGGGGCTGGGCGGTCGCAGCATCGCGAGGCACAGGCCCAGGACCAGGCCGGTCGCGACGACCGGGCGCGAGGCGGCGCGGCGGCCGAGCCACAGCACCACCGGCACGACGCCCAGCAGCCACCACCACGGGTAGGGCCAGACCAGGCTCGCCCCGGGAAGGGCCGCGGCGTGGTGCGCCACGAGCACGATCCAGCCGGCGCAGGCCGCGGCCGCGGTGCCGAGGACCGACGCGACCGACGGGACGACGAGGTCGAGGAGCCCGGCCACCAGCCCCAGTACCGTCGCGGGCGCGACCGCCGGCGCCGCGAGGAGGTTGGCGACGACGGCGACGACGGACACCTCGGACGACAGCGCCGCGATGACCGGCGTGCAGGCCGCCTGTGCGGCGAGCGGCACGGCGACCGCGACGGCCACCCACCGCGGTGCCCACCGCTCCAGGGCCCGCACGAACGGGGGTGCGAGCAGCAGGATGCCGGCGGTCGCGCTCACGGACAGCACGAACCCCGCCGCGCGCGAGAGCCACGGGTCGCAGAACAGCAGCGCTACGACGGCGACGCAGAGCGTGCGCACACCACCGCGCGACCCCAGCCCGAGGGCTGCGAGCCCGACGACCCCCATGCCCGCGGCCCGGAGCACACTCGGCTCGGGCCGCGCCAGCAGCACGAACCCGACGACACCGAGCAGACCCACCGCCAGGAGCACGCGCGGCGGCGCCCGGCCCGCTCGCGCCACCGCCAGCACCAGCGCGAGCACGATCGTGAGGTTCGTCCCCGAGACAGCCAGCAGGTGCGTCAGACCGGTGCGTCGGAACTCCTCCTCGACGCGGGGCGAGAGGTCGGCGTCGTCACCGACCACGAGGGCCGGCACGAGGGCGGCGGGAGCGCCGGGCACGTGGTCGACGGCGTGGCGCACACCCGCTCGCACGCGCTCGGAGGCCGACCACCACCAGGCGCTGCCCTGGACAGCCGAGCGTCGCTCGACGCGCAGCGTCGCGGTGTCCTGGTCGTCGTCCGGCGGCGACAGCCGACCGTCGACCGTGAGCCGACGACCGACGACGAGGTCGCGGTGCTCGCCGACGAGGAAGGCCGTCACGGGGTCGCGGACGCCATGCACCCGACCGCGCTGGTCGCGCAGCCGCAGCACCACGAGGCCCACGACCGTGCCAGGACCACCGACGCCCTCGAAGGTGCGGCCGTCGCGACTCACCTGCACCTCGAGCGTCACCCGCGCCCGCTGCTCGGCGAGCGCGGCCGTCGGGGTCGCGCGGACGTCGCCGAGCCGCCAGGTCACCGACGTCGCGACGGCGGCCACGGCCACCGCCACGAGCGCGACGCGGGGCCAGCGCCGTGCTGCGACGCCCGCGAGTGCGACGGCCCCGAGAGCCGCGACGACGGTAGCACCTGGCCCGGCGGTCACGCCCCAGGCGGCGACGGCCCACGCGCCGAGCGCCGCCGGCACCAGCCGGACGTCGACGCCGGCGAGCACCAGGACCGGGCGCCTCACACGCTCACGCGGTCGCGGAGGTCCTCGAGGGTCTTCTCGCCGATGCCGGCGACGTCGAGCAGGTCGTCGACCGACGTGAAGCGTCCGTTCTCGGTGCGCCAGTCGAGGATCGCCTGGGCGGTGACCGGGCCGACGCCGGGCAGCGCGTCGAGCTCCTCGAGCGTGGCCGTGTTGAGGTTGACGGCGACGCCCGGTCCACCCGTGCCGCCCGTGCCCGGGCCTGCCACGGCAGCTGCGGGAGGGTCGACGCCGACGAGGATCTGCTCGCCGTCGACGAGCACCCGCGCGAGGTTGAGCGTCGGCTGGTCGAGCGCGCCCTTGATGCCGCCGGCCCGCTCGATGGCCTCGTGGACCCGCGACCCCGCGGGCAGCGTGACGATGCCGGGCCGCCTGACCTGCCCGGCCACGTCGACGACGACGCGCCCGTCGTCCTCCGCGCCGCCTTCGGCCGCCGGGGCACCCGTCGGGTCGGCCCGGGCCGAGACCTCGAGCGGTCGGTCGACGTCGGACGTGCGCGGCCGCTCCGCCAGGAGCCACCACGTGAGCAGCACGCCAGCCGCGACCGCTGCCGTGGCCACGACGCGCAGATGCACCGCCGACAGCCCCGCGCGTGGTCCGACGTCGGCGCGACGCCGGCCGCGAGCCGGCACGGGCGCCTGCTCCGACCCCTGCGCGGGCCTCTGGAGGGCACGGTCGACGACCTCGGACCCAGCGCCGGAGGCGTCCTGAGTCGGACCGACCAGCCGGTCGAACGGGTCGTCGTCGTGCGTGGCCTCGAACGACGCGGCGAGCTGCGCGAGCCGGCGCCGCGCGACCTCGGCGCGGGTCTCCTGGGGTGGTGCCGGACGAGGTCCGTGCCGTGGGGTGCTCACCCCTCGACGCTAGGCACCTGGCGACGTCCCGCGGCGGATCGCCGCAGAGACTGTGGACGACGACCGCCGGCGCCGTCGACCCCTGTGGACAGGACCTGCGGACGGAGCGGTCGTCAGTCCTCGGCGACGAGGAGGGCGAGCAGCCCCGGATAGGTCCGCTCGATGTCCTCGCGTGGGAGCCTGACGCTGCTGCCGTTGCCGTGGAAGCGCTGCTCCACCAGACCTGCCTCGCGCAGCACCCGGAAATGGTGCGTCCGCGTCGCCTTGGAGACCGGCAGGTCGAAGGAGCCGCAGGGTCGCTCGACGTCGGCGTCCTCGCGCGCGAGGCTGCTGACGACCCGCCGCCGGTGCGGGTCGGCCAGGGCCGCGAGCACGGCCTGGAGGTCCGCCGGCACCCCGGGTTCCCGGTCCGTCACCTGCGCTCCCGTCCGTCGGCTCCTTGAGGTACGTCTTGCATCGTACCTGGATCCCGTCCTAGGGTCCGTAGGTATGAGCGAGATCGTACCTGAGGCCGTGCTTCACGCCGCCACGTCTGTCGCCCTCGTCGGCACCGCACGTGCGAGACCTGGACGGGCCGACGAGCTCGAGCGCACCCTGCGCTCCTTCCTCGTCCCCACGCGCGCCGAGGCCGGCTGCCGCGTGTACGAGCTGCACCACGGCCCCGACGGCGACCTCAGGTTCTACGAGCAGTGGGCCGACGGCGCCGCCTTGGCGGCGCACCTCGCGACGCCCACGATGCAGGAGTTCCTCGACCGTCGCCACGAGCTCCTGGCCGGCGACCTCGAGGTCACCTTCTGGACGCCGCTGGAGCCTGTGCCTACCCCGGACGAGGCGTGACCGTCACCGCGAGCATGCCGGGACCCACGTGCGCTCCGATCACCGCGCCGACCTCGTTGACCGGCAGGCGGTCGCGGCCGAGCACACCGGCCAGCCGCTCCGCGACCTGGTCGGCGAGGTCGGGGTTGGCGAGGTGCTGCACGCCGATGTCGTAGCCCTCGGTGGCCGCCTCCGCCGCCTCCGCGACGAGGGCCTCGAGCCGCGCCACCGCCTTGGCCGACGTGCGGACGCGCTCGAGCGGCACCACCACGCCGTCGCGCAGCGTGAGCAACGGCTTCACCGCGAGGGCCGAGCCGATGAGGGCCGTGGCCGCGCCCACGCGTCCACCGCGACGCAGGTACTCGAGGGTGTCGACGTACATGAGCACGCTCGACGACTCCCCCGCCGCCAGCGCCGCCCCGACCGCCGCGGCCTCGTCGCCGCCCGCCCGCGCGACCGCGGCCGCCCGCCCTGCGGCGAACCCGGTCGCGATCCCGACCTGCCGGGTGTCGACGCACATGACGGGGACGGGCGCCTCCCGCGCAGCCACCTGGGCCGACTCGAAGGTGCCGGAGATCTCGGCGCTCAGGTGCACGGAGACGATCGCGTCGTGGCCCTCCTGCGCGAGCCGCGCGTAGACCGCGGCGAACTCCTCGGGCGTCGGGCGCGACGTGCTCACCGGCACGAAGTCCTTGAGCGCCTGCGCCACGTCGTCGGACGTCGCGTCGACGCCCTCCGTGAACGTCGCCGCCCCGATGACGAGCTTGAGGGGCACGACCGTGATGCCCTCACGCTCGGCGTCGGCCGGGTCGAGGGAGGCGGTGGAGTCGGTCACCACCGCGATGCGTCGCGCCGCCATGTCGGTCCCGTCCCCTCAGACCACGATGTTGACGAGCTTGGGGGCGCGCACGATCGTCTTGCGGACCTCACGGCCGTCGATGGCGCGCTGCACGTTCTCCTCGGCCAGCGCGAGCGACGTCAGCTCCTCCTCGGACACGTCGGGCGCGACGTCGAGCTTCGCGCGGACCTTGCCCTGCACCTGCACGACGCACGTGACGGTGTCGGCCACCAGCAGGCTCGGATCGGCCTGCGGGAACGACGCGTGGGCGAGGGAGGCGTCGTGCCCGAGCCGCGACCACAGCTCCTCCGCCACGTGAGGGGCGAACGGCGCCAGCATCAGCACCAGCGGCTCGAGCACCTCGCGGCTGGTCACCGTGGCCTTCGTGCAGTGGTTGGTCAGCTCGATCAGCTTCGCGATCGCGGTGTTGAACCGCAGGCCGTCGAGGTCGGCCGCGACGCCGTCGATCGTGCGGTGCAGGACCTGCAGCGTCGCACGGTCGGGCTCGCCGCCGTCGGCACGGGTCTCGCCGGTCTCCTCGTCGACGACGAGACGCCAGACCCGCTGCAGGAAGCGCTGCGCGCCGACGACGGCGCGCGTCTCCCACGGCCGCGACTGGTCGAGCGGGCCCATGCTCATCTCGTACACGCGGAAGGTGTCGGCGCCGTACTCGTCGTACATCTCGTCGGGGGTGACGACGTTCTTCAGGCTCTTGCCCATCTTCCCGTACTCGCGGGTGACCGGGGCGCCGTCGTAGGTGTACGTGGTGCTGCCGTCGTCGGCGACGTGCTCCTGCACCTCGTCGGCCGGCACGTACGTGCCACGCGCGTCGGTGAAGGCGTACGCCTGGATGTAGCCCTGGTTGACCAGCCGGTGGAACGGCTCGGCGCTGCTCACGTGGCCGAGGTCGAACAGCACCTTGTGCCAGAAGCGCGCGTACAGCAGGTGCAGCACCGCGTGCTCGACACCGCCGACGTACAGGTCGACGCCGCCGGTCGTCTTGGCGTCCGTGGGACCCATCCAGTACGCCTCGTTCGCCGGGTCGACGAGCGCGTCGGCGTTGTGCGGGTCGAGGTAGCGCAGCTGGTACCAGCTGGAGCCGGCCCAGTTCGGCATCGTGTTGGTGTCGCGACGGTAGCGACGCGGGCCGTCGCCCAGGTCGAGCTCGACCTCGAGCCAGTCGTGCGCGCGCCCCAGCGGCGGCTCCGGCTCGCTCGTGACGTCGTCGGGCTCGAAGGTGCGGGGCGAGTAGTCGGGCACGTCGGGCAGCTCGACGGGCAGCAGGTGGTCGGGCACCGCGTGCGGGTGGCCCTCGTCGTCGAAGACGATCGGGAACGGCTCGCCCCAGTACCGCTGGCGCGAGAACAGCCAGTCGCGCAGCCGGTAGGTGGTGGTGCCCGTGCCGAGGCCCTTCTCCTCCAGCCACGCGATGATGCGCGCCTTCGCCTCCGCGACCGGCAGGCCGTCGAGGCTCACCTCGTCGTTCGACGACGCGGTGGCCACGCCCTCCCCCGTCCACGGCAGCTCGTCCCCGCCCGTGACGACGCGGGGGGTCGGCAGGCCGAACGCCGTGGCGAAGGCGAAGTCGCGCTCGTCGTGCGCGGGCACGGCCATGATCGCGCCGGTGCCGTAGCCGACGAGCACGTAGTCGGCGACGAACACCGGCACCTGCTCGCCGTTCACCGGGTTCACCGCGTAGGCGCCCGTGAAGACGCCCGTCTTCTCCTTGCTCTCCTGGCGCTCGACGTCGGTCTTGCGCGACGCCGCGTGCCGGTAGGCCGCGACCGCCTCGGTGGGCGAGGCGGCGCCCCCGGTCCAGCGCTCGTCGGTGCCCTCGGGCCACGTGTCGGTGACGATCGCGTCGACCAGCTCGTGCTCGGGGGCCAGGACCATGTACGTGGCGCCGAACAGCGTGTCGGGACGGGTCGTGAACACGCGGATCGCGGCGTTCTCGACCGCCGGCACGTCGAACTCGACCTCCGCGCCGTGGGAGCGGCCGATCCAGTTGCGCTGCATCAGCTTGACGGGCTCGGGCCAGTCGACGGTCTCGAGGTCGTCGAGCAGGCGGTCGGCGTACGCGGTGATCCGCATCTGCCACTGGCGCAGGTTGCGCTGGAACACCGGGAAGTTGCCGCGCTCGCTGCGGCCCTCGGCGGTGACCTCCTCGTTGGACAGCACCGTGCCGAGCGCGGGGCACCAGTTGACCGGCGACTCGCTGACGTAGGCCAGGCGGTGCGGGTCGATGACCGCGGGGTCGTCGGTGCCCAGCTTCTCGCGCAGCTCCGCGATGGGCCGGGCGCGGCCCGCCTCCTCGTCGTACCAGGCGTCGAAGATCTGCAGGAAGATCCACTGCGTCCAACGCACGAAGTCGGGGTCGATGGTCGCGAACGAGCGGCGCTGGTCGTGGCCGAGGCCGAGGCGGCGCAGCTGTCGGCGCATGTTCGCGATGTTCGCGAGGGTGTTGGCGCGCGGGTGCTCGCCGGTCTGGATGGCGTGCAGCTCGGCCGGCAGGCCGAACGCGTCGTAGCCGAGGGTGTGCAGCACGTTCTTGCCGAGCATCCGCTGGTGACGCCCGACCACGTCGGTGCCGATGTAGCCGAGGGGGTGGCCGACGTGCAGCCCCGCGCCCGACGGGTAGGGGAACATGTCCATCAGGTAGTACGTCGACGTCGGCAGCTCGCCGTCGCCCGCGAGCTCACCGGTCGGGTTCGGGGCCTCGAAGGTGCCCTCGCGCTCCCAGCGCTCCTGCCAGCGCGCCTCGATCTCGGCGGCGAGGCCGGCGGTGTAGCGGTGGGTGTCGGGACGGTCGGTCGTGTCGGCGCGGTCGGCGGTGCTCACCGGACGATGCTACCGACGAGGCATCGACGGTCTGACGAGCGGAGCACCCGACGCGGCTACGCTCGCCGCATGCGCCAACGTCTCGCTCGGTTCGTCATCCGCCGCATGGGCTACACGATGGTCGGGGAGACGCCGTCGCGCGGGATCCTCGTCGGGGCGCCCCACACGTCGAACTGGGACTTCGTGACGATGCTGCTCGTCATGTGGCACGACGGGGCGCACCCGCGCGTGCTGGTGAAGAAGGAGCTGTTCAAGGGGCCGCTCGGGTGGGTCCTGCGGGCGCTCGGCGGTGTGCCGTTGGACCGTCGGGACGCGGGCGGGGTGGTGGGCGAGCTGGCCGCGGAGGCCCGGGACGGCGAGGACTTCCGGCTCGTCATCGCCGCGGAGGGCACGCGCTCGCGCGGGGAGTACTGGAAGTCGGGCTTCCACCGGCTGTCGCGCGAGACGGGTCTGCCGATCACGCTCGCGTTCTTCGACCCGCCGACCCGCACGATGGGCTACGGCCCGACGTTCGTCGCCTCCGACGACGTCGCCGCCGACATGGACGTCGTGCGGGCCTTCTACGCCGACAAGCTCGGCATCAAGCCCGCCAACGCCACCGTCCCGCGTCTGCGCGAGGAGTAGGCCCGCCCGGCGGGGGTGCCGGGCCGTGGGCGGCGAAAGGTACAGCGACGCCCGGCTCAGCTCCCGTCGGACGTGCCGTCCGCGGGTGACGACGTCGGCTCGGCGGGGACGACGAGCGGACGCACGCGCACCCAGGTGAGGAACGCGGCGGCCACCACGAGCATCCCGATGCCGGCCCACAGGTTGATGTTGAGCCCGTCGCCTCGCGCAAGCTCCGCCTCGGTGGCGCGGAACAGCCCGAGACCGGTGAGGATCAGGCCGTAGACGCCGAGCAGGCCGCCGATGAGGGTGCGGACGTCGAACGCGCCCGCGGTGTGCTTCTCGCTCATGCTGTGCTCCTACCGGAAGATCACGTTGAGGACGACGACGAGGACCAGCCCGATGCCGGCGAGCTTGACCGGCGACTGGTACCAGGGCAGCGCACCCTCGTCGGGGTCGACGAGGTCCTCCTTGGGCGTCAGGGAGTAGACGAGACCGACGAGCTCCTTCTCGGGCTTCGGCGCGGTCACGAGGGTGACGGCCACGCTCACGAGGATGTCGACGGCGAAGGCGGCACCGGCGGCGACGAACGACGCGCCCTGGCCCGAGAGACCGATCGCGCCGATGCTGGCGGGGCCGAGCGCGTCCTCGCTGAGGACGGCCACGAGCACCGCCGCCCCGGTGCCGGCGACCAGGCCCGACCAGCCGGCGGTCGCCGTCATGCGCTTCCAGAACATGCCGAGGATGAAGGTCGCGAACAGCGGCGCGTTGAAGAACCCGAAGAGCGTCTGCAGGTAGTCCATGAGGTTGTCGTAGTTCGACGCGATGAGCGCGGTGCCGATGGCCACGACCGTGGCGCCGACCGTGGCGACGCGGCCGACCTTCAGGTAGTAGCCGTCCTCCTTGTCCTTGACGACGTACTGCTGCCAGAGGTCGTAGCTGAAGACGGTGTTGAACGCGGAGATGTTGGCGGCCATGCCGGCCATGAACGACGCGAGCAGTCCGGCGAGGGCGACGCCGAGCATGCCATTGGGCAGCAGGTCGCGCATGAGCAGCAGGATGGCGTCGTTGTAGGTGACGCCCTGCGCGTCGCCGCCGGACTTGAGCGCCGCGAGCTCGGGGACGACGATCGCGGCGATGATGCCCGGGATGATCACGACGAACGGGATGAACATCTTCGGGAAGGCGCCGATGACCGGGGCGCGTCGGGCCGCCGACATCGACGACGACGCCATGGCGCGCTGCACCTCGACGAAGTTGGTGGTCCAGTAGCCGAACGACAGGACGAAGCCGAGACCGAGGACGAGCCCGACCACCGACCAGAACGGGTTGTCGATGCCGGTGAGGTCGGTGCCCGGCCACGACGACAGCTGCTCGGGCCCGGGCTGGACCTTGTCGACGACGCCCTGCCAGCCGCCCACCTTGTGCAGCGCGATGATCGTCAGCGGCACGAGCGCGGCGACGATGACGAAGAACTGCAGGACCTCGTTGTAGATCGCCGCCGACAGCCCGCCGAGCGCCGTGTAGCTGAGGACGACGGCGGCGGCCACGACCAGCGAGACCCACAGCGGCCAGCCCAGCAGCCGGTTGACGATCGTCGCCAGCAGGAACAGGTTGATGCCGGCGATGAGCAGCTGCGCGACGGAGAAGCTGAGCGCGTTGACCAGGTGCGCGCCGGTGCCGAAGCGTCGGCGCATGAACTCGGGGACGCTGCGCACGCCGGAGCCGTAGTAGAACGGCATCATCACGACGCCGAGGAAGAGCATCGCGGGGACGGCGCCGATCCAGAAGTAGTGCACGGTCGCCATGCCGTACTGCGCGCCGTTCGCGCTCATGCCCATGATCTCGACCGCGCCCAGGTTCGCGGCGATGAACGCCAGGCCCGTCACCCACGCCGGCAGCGACCGCCCCGACAGGAAGAAGTCGATGCTCGTCGACACCTGGCGTCGGGCCAGGAAGCCGATGCCCAGCACGACGGCGAAGTAGATCGCGACGATCGTGTAGTCGAAGACGTCCGCGTCGAGCCGGAACGACCCGTCGGCGGACGCGAGCGTCGTGGTGATGGCCTGCATCCTCTTCCCCTCAAGTGGTTCCCGTGCACAACCGGATGGTCCTCCCGCACCGTACGCCTCCCGCGCCCTCCCCGCGCGCCGGGCCGGGCGGGGGAGGTGTCGCGTCCTGGTGTGGCGTCCGCTCGTCCTGCTGGCGGGTTGCCGTAGGGGGTCTGGGCTTGGTGGTGCGCTGCCGCGGGGGTCTGGGTC
>NZ_LUNH01000090.1:0-16607 GCF_001628525.1 Aeromicrobium sp. REDSEA-S38_B2
GGCTTCGAGGGCGAGGTCGTGCTCCTGGGCGAGGAGCCCGAGCTGCCCTACCGCCGCCCGCCGGTGTCGAAGGAGGTCGTGCGCGGGGAGAAGGGCGCCGACGACATCCGGATCCGCAAGGCCGACTGGTACGAGGCGCAGCGGGTGCACCTGCGCACGGGCGAGCGGGTCGCTGCCATCGACGTCGAGGCGCACCGCGTCACGCTGGCGTCGGGGGAGGAGCTCGACTACGGCAGCCTGGTGCTGGCCACCGGAGGTCGGGCCCGGACGCTCGAGGCGATCACCGCACCCGACGCGCCCGGCGTCCGGACCCTCCGCGACCTGGCCGACGTCGACGGCGTGCTCGAGGCGCTGCGTCCCGGCGGCCGGCTCGTGGTCGTCGGGGCGGGGCTCATCGGGTCCGAGATCGCCGCCAGCGCGCGGGAGCTCGGCGCCGAGGTGACCCTTCTCGAGGCGGCCGCGTCGCCGCTGCAGCACCTCCTGCCGCCCGACCTCGGTGCGCTGTGCGCCGAGCTGCACACCACGCACGGCACGGACCTGCAGCTCGGCGTCGAGGTCACCGCGATCGTCGCCGGCGACGACGGCGAGACGGTCGTCGAGGCGGCGGACGGTCGGCGCTGGTCCGCGCCCGTGGTCGTCGTGGCCGTCGGGATGGCGCCGAACGGCGAGCTCGCCGCCGCCGCAGGCCTCGCCGTCGAGCGCGGAGCCGTGGTCGTCGACGACCATGGCCGCACGAGCGCCCCCGACGTCTACGCCGCGGGCGACGTCGTGCTGCGCCCCAGCGTGCTGCGCGGCGGTCCCGAACGGGTCGAGCATTGGCAGGGCGCGCAGAACCACGGCACGGCCGTCGGCCGCAACGTCGCCGGCCAGGACGCGGCCTTCGACGAGGTCCCGTGGTGCTGGTCCGACCAGTACGGCCACACGCTGCAGGTGACCGGATGGCCCGCGGCGGCCCACGAGCTCGTCGTGCGCGGCTCGCTCGAGGCGCGCGACTTCACCGCGTTCCTGCTCGACGACGGGGTCCTGCGCGGCGCCGTCTCGATCGGCCGGCCCGCCGAGGTGCGGGTGGCTCGTCAGGCCATCGGTGCGAAGGCCCGTCCCGACGTGTCCGCCCTGGACACGACCGACGACCTGGCCGCCGCGCTGCAGGCGACATGACCGACCTGGCGCTGGGCGCGGGGGCGTACCGTGCGGGTGTGCCCTCGACCCGCGAACGCCTGCTCGACGCCGCCCAGCACGTGGTGGAGGACGACGGGTGGACGGCCGTCACGATGGCGCGCATCGCGCGCCTCGCCGGGGTGAGCCGTCAGACGGTGCACAACGAGCTGGGCACCAAGCACGCGCTCGCCCAGGCGCTCGCCCTGCGCGAGCTCGACCGGTTCCTCGCCGTCGTGCGGGACCGGCTGCGAGCCGCGGACGACGTGGTCGAGGCCGTCCGGTCGGCGTGCGAGGGCGCGCTCGAGCTCGGGGAGCGCAGCCTGCTCGTCCGCACGATCGTCACGTCGGTGCCGTCGGAGCAGGACGGCGACCTGCTCAGCGTCCTCACCACCGAGTCGGGCGAGATCGTCGAGGCCGCGTCGCTCGTCGTGCGGCAGGAGCTGCTGGACCGGTTCGCGCCGCTGCCGTTCGACGACGCCGAGCTCGTCGTGGCCGTCGAGGCGGTGGTGCGGCTCGTGCTCTCCTCGATCACGCGACCGTCGAAGCCTGCGGCCGTCGCCGCGCAGGAGATCGCGTGGATCCTCGGCCTCGCGCTCGAGGGTCGGACCGCGACCCGCGCCGCCGCGCGCTGATCGCGGGACGGGGCGCAGGCCTCAGATCCAGCGGCGGAACCACATCCGGTCGAGCCACGCGTCGTAGGGGATGGTCCGGTCGGTCCAGATCGGCAGGAAGTACCAGAAGCACGCGACGACGGCGACGACCAGCAGTCCGACGCCGAGGCCGACCGCGTAGCGTCGCTGGGCGGTGTCGGCCCAGTGTCGGGCCTCGTCGACGAGCAGGCACAGCGCCACGATCATGAACGGCACCACGAGCACGGCGTAGAAGCTGAAGATCGGTCGGTCGGTGCTGCCGAACCAGGGCAGCCAGCCCGCCGCGACGCCGACGACCGGCACCGCCCAGCGACCGTCGCGGGTGCGGATCCAGGCGACCACCGCGGCCACGACGGCGACGGCGGCCGGCCACCACACCGCCGGGTTGCCGAGCGCGGTGACCTCGCGGATGCACGTCGAGCCCTCGGGGGCCCCACACGCGGTGGCCGGGAGCTTGAACTGCGCGTCGAACGCGACGGGCCGCTCGAGCAGCAGCCAGCCGGCCGGGTTCGACGCGTACGGGTGGGTCTTGCCCGCGAGGTAGGAGCCGGTGTGGAAGTCGAAGACCATGACGTGGAAGTGCCACAGGGAGCGGAACGCGTCGAGCACCCCGCCGAGGAAGCCCGGCGTCGGTGAGCTGACGTACGACCCCCACGACGGGTCGCCGAGCCCGTACCGGACGGCGTACGCCTCCTGGTGCAGCAGGAACCCGGTCCAGGTGAGCAGGTACACGACCAGGGCGACGAGCACGAGGTAGCCGAACGCGGGCAGGCCCGTCGCGAGGGTCGTGCGGACCCAGCCGAACCGCGGCACCGTCGACACGTCCGCGTCGCTCGCGCCGTGCGCGGCGTGCGTCCGGGCGTAGGTGCGGCGGGCCAGCACCTCCCACACGACGACCACCACGCCGAACGCCGCGAGGACGTAGAGCCCGCTCCACTTGGTGCCCACGGCCATGCCGAAGCACACGCCGGCGGCCAGCTGCCACGGCCGCCAGTGGACGTAGGTGCCCAGCCGCTCGCGCACGGCGTCGCGGTCAGCGACGAGACAGGCCACCCCCGCGACGACCCAGAACGTCAGGAAGACGTCGAGCAGCGCCGTCCGCGACATGACGAAGTGCAGCCCGTCGAGGCAGAGCAGGAGTCCCGCGAGGCACCCCACCCACACGGACCCGGTGAGCCGCAGCACCAGGCGGGCCAGCACCAGGACCGTGAGCGCGCCGACGACCGCGGCGCTGATCCGCCAGCCGAAGGAGTTCATGCCGAAGATCGCCTCGCCGACCGCGATCAGCCACTTCCCGCCGTCCGGGTGCGCGATGTAGGCCGGCTGGCCGTTCGTCAGCCCGGTCAGGACGCCGTCGACGATCTTCTCGTTCGCGTCGGACACGAAGTCCTGGACGTAGCCGTGCTGCAGCAGGGAGAAGGCGTCCTTGGCGTAGTACGTCTCGTCGAAGACGAGCAGGTTCGGCCGACCCAGGTGCCACACCCGCAGCCCGAGCGCCAGCAGCGCCACCGCCGCCGGTCCCAGCCAGCCCACCACCCGATCCCGTGCCTCCACGGGCACATCCTGTCACCCACCCGAGCGGTGACTCCTCCACCGAATGGTGTGTCCTCGTGCCGAGCGGTGGATCAACCACCCGAACAGACCTCAGAAGGTGGAAAGAGCACCGCTGGTTCCGGGGGCGCCGACCAAGGGAGCCGCCAGGAGAGCGTGCCACGTCCGGCCGAAGTGTGGCGCCGGTCCGTCGTAGCCCGCGCGCACGAGTGCTCGATGCACTTCCAGCACCGTCGTCCGTGGATGGGCGAGCATCTCCGACGTCACCTGGAGGTACGCCCACGCCTCCTCGCGCAACCGTCCGTAGCGATGGACGTCGTGCTGGAACTGGCGGACGTCGAGCGCATGCTGGCGACCCTCGAACTCGAGGAGGAGCCGCCACACCACGTAGACGAGGTCGCCACGAGCCAGGAACCGCCCGGCGGCGTCGTGGAGGTCGACGTTGACGGCGGGCCGGGGCAGCCCGGAGGCGACGACCAGGCAACGGAGCCGGCTCTCCTGCAGGCTCGCTGCTGCCGGGTCCATCCAGGGGAGCATGCGCCGCACGAGGGGGGCGGCGACTCGCCAGGGTTGGTCGTCCAAGAGACGCTGCAGGGGGTCGAGCCGGAGGTGGCCGCGGTGCAGGAGCCAGTCGCCGACCATCACCACCTCGATCGGCAGGAGCTCGGCGGCGGCCATCACGAAGGCGCCCTCGACGTCGATGGAGCCGTCTCGGTGCGGGGGCATCGCGACGGTCCGATGCACGAAGATCCGGTCGAAGGTGAGGTGGTGGTCGCGGGGGAGGGTGAACCGCAGTGGCAGGAGCGGGCCGAAGTCGAGGCCCAGGGGCCTCGTGAGGTGGCTGAGCTGGGCGTCTGGCGGTAGCGCCAGGCGCGCTGCCCCGATCAGCTCGAGCGTGGTGAGGTGCGTGTCGTGGGAGCGGTACACGCGGGGGAAGACCTGGACGAACCGTGGGTGCTCGAGCATCCGGGGGCTGATCCCGACGGCGATCGCCTCCGAGCGGTGGAACGCACGACCGGCGAGGACGGATGGAAGGGGAGTTGGACGGCGCATGGAGCCATCCGACTCGCTCGGCGCGGGTCAGGGGACATGTCGTCTCGATCCTGTGGACGACGTCCCCGCCGTCCGGCGCCTGGCTGTGGACACGCGCTCAGAGGTGGATCCTCCACCTTGTGAGCGTTGAGAAGGTGGACGATCCACCGTCGGCGCCCCTCCCCGCGCATTCGGTGGAGGATCCACCGCTCGGGGGGCGGACGGTGCGGGTGGGAGGATGAGGGGGTGCTGATCCTCGCTGCGACGCCCATCGGTCGGCCCGACGACGCGTCGCCGAGGCTGGTGGCGGCGCTCGGGGCGGCCGACGTGGTGGCCGCGGAGGACACGCGGCGGCTGCGGCGGCTCGCGGGCGACCTGGGGGCCCAGGTCGGCGGACGTGTCGTGTCCTACTTCGAGGGCAACGAGCGGGAGCGGACGCCCGAACTCGTCGAGCACCTCCTGGCCGGGCTCGACGTCCTGCTCGTCACCGACGCGGGGATGCCGAGCGTGTCCGACCCCGGCTACCGGCTCGTGGCCGCGGCGCTGGAGGCCGACGTCGACGTGCGCGCCATCCCCGGACCGTCGGCCGTCCTCACGGCGCTCGCCGTCAGCGGCCTGCCGGTCGACCGGTTCTGCTTCGAGGGGTTCCCGGCCCGCAAGGCGGGCGAGCGCGACCGTGCCTTCGCGGCGCTCGCCACCGAGCAGCGCACGATGGTCTTCTTCGAGTCGCCGCACCGCACCCGCGCGACCCTCGCCGCGCTCGCCGCCGCGCTCGGGGCCGACCGTGCCGCCGCCGTGTGCCGCGAGCTGACGAAGACGTACGAGGAGGTCGCCCGCGGCAGCCTCGCCGAGCTCGTCGCCTGGGCCGACGGGCAGGAGCACGGGGTGCGCGGCGAGGTGACCCTGGTCGTCGCCGGCCACGTCCCCGTCGTCGCCGACCTCGACGCCGACGCGCTCCGCGCCCTCGTGGCCGACGCCGAGGCGACGGGGCTCAGCCGCAAGGACGCGGTCGCCCAGGTCGCCGCCGACACCGGCGTGCGCAAGCGGGTCGTCTACGACGCCGCGCACGCCCGCTGAGGGCGTCCCACCGGGTCACTAGGATCGTGGTGTGTCCTACTACGTCACCACGCCGATCTACTACGTCAACGACGCCCCGCACATCGGCCACGGCTACACGACGGTCATCGGCGACGTCCTGACCCGCTGGCACCGTCAGCGCGGCGAGGACGTCTGGTACCTCACGGGCACCGACGAGCACGGCCTGAAGGTGCTGCGCAAGGCGCAGCAGAACGGCGCCACCCCGCAGGAGTGGACCGACCGGCTGGTCGAGACGGAGTGGAAGCCGCTGCTGGAGCTGCTCGACATCGCCAACGACGACTTCATCCGCACGAGCGAGGAGCGCCACGAGAAGAGCGCCCAGGCGTTCTGGCAGGACCTGTACGACCGCGGCGAGGTCTACAAGGGAGAGTTCAGCGGCTGGTACTCGGTCGGCTCGGAGGAGTTCGTGGCCGAGGACGACGTCGTCGACGGCGAGGGCGACGACGAGGGGCACAAGGTCTCGGCGCTCGACGGGTCGCGCGTGGAGCACGTGACGGAGGAGAACTACTTCTTCCCGCTCAGCAAGTACGCCGACCGGCTGCTCGAGCTCTACGAGACGAACCCCGACTTCATCCAGCCCGAGTCGGCGCGCAACGAGGTCGTCTCCTTCGTGCGGCGGGGCCTGAAGGACCTCTCGATCAGCCGCTCCACGTTCGACTGGGGCATCCAGGTCCCGTGGGACCCCTCGCACGTCATGTACGTGTGGATCGAGGCGCTGCTCAACTACGTCACCGCCGCCGGCTACGGCGTCGACGACGAGCGCTTCGGCGAGCTGTGGCCCGCCGACGTGCACCTCGTCGGCAAGGACATCGCGCGCTTCCACGCCGTCATCTGGCCGGCGATGCTGATGGCCGCCGGACGTCCCGTACCGCACCGCGTGTTCGCGCACGGCTGGCTGCTGGTGGGCGGGCAGAAGATGAGCAAGAGCAAGGCCAACGGCATCCGCCCCGACGAGATCGTCGAAGTGTTCGGCTCCGACGCCTACCGCTACTACTTCTCGCGCGCGCTCACGTTCGGCTCCGACGGCTCGATCTCGTGGGAGGACATGCGCGCCCGCTACCACGCCGAGCTCGCCAACGGGTTCGGCAACCTGGCGTCGCGGGTGGCGGCCATGATCGGCAAGTACTTCGACGGCACGCTGCCGGCCGCCGGTGAGCACACGGCCGCCGAGGAGGCGCTCGTCGCGCTCGTCGCGGAGGCCTCGGTCGAGGCCGACCGGGCGATCGACCGGATCGCGCCGCAGGACGCGCTGGCGCAGGTCTGGCGGATCGTCGAGGCCCTCAACGGCTACCTCACCGAGCAGGCGCCCTGGCAGGTGGCGAAGCAGGCGGACGAGGCGGCGCAGCGGGAGCGGCTCGCCACCATCCTCGTGACCGCGGCCGAGGGTCTGCGCGTGCTCGCGGTGCTGCTGCACCCGGTGATGCCGCGCGCCACCGCGTCGCTGTGGGAGTCGCTGGGTGCCGAGCCTGCGCTCGGTGCGCTTGCCGACCAGCCGATCGGGACCGTCGCGCAGTGGGGACGTCTGCCGGAGGGCTCGGTGGTCACGAAGGTGCCCAGCCTGTTCCCGCGCCTCGAGGACGACGCGTGAGCGAGGCCGACTGGCCCTGGCCCGACGCGCCCGAGCCGCTCCCGTCGCCCGTGGTCGACAACCACTGCCACCTCGACCACAGGATCAAGGGCGGCCTGCTGATCGACGTCGAGGACGCCCTCGACCGGGCCGCGGCCGTCAACGTCGACCGGATCGTGCAGGTCGGCTGCGACCTCGAGGGGTCGCGCTGGGCGGTCGAGACGGCGCGCCAGCACGAGGCGATCGTCGCGGCCGTCGCCCTGCACCCCAACGAGGCGCCGCTCCTGGAGCAGGCGGGCACGCTCGACGCCGCGCTCGCCGAGATCGAGGCCCTCGCGCAGGACCCCGCCGTCCGGGCGGTGGGGGAGACCGGTCTCGACTACTTCCGCACCGGCGTCGACGGACGTGCCGCGCAGCACCGCTCGTTCCGGGCGCACATCGACGTGGCCCGACGTCACGACCGCACCCTCGTCATCCACGACCGCGACGCGCACGACGACGTCCTGGCGATCCTCGACGACCAGGGCGTCCCCGAGCGCACCGTCATGCACTGCTTCTCCGGCGACGCCGACGTCGCCCGACGCTGCCTCGACCGTGGCGCCTACCTCTCGTTCTCCGGGACGGTCACGTTCAAGAACGCCGAGCCGCTGCGCGAGGCGCTGGCGGTCACGCCGACCGACCGGATCCTCGTCGAGACCGATGCGCCCTTCCTCACACCGACGCCGCACCGTGGACGGCCGAACGCGTCGTTCCTCGTGCCGTACACGGTGCGTTTCATGGCCGAGTTCCTGGGCCGATCCGTCGACGACCTTTGCCGGGCGATCGATGAGAACACCGACCGCGCGTTCGGCGGCTCCTGGCCTCGGCACACCCCGGCTGTTTGACGTCAGCGCCGTCCTCCCGCAGGGTGGACGGGCTGCCCATCTCCAGCTGACCTTGTCCCCGACCAGAGGAAAGCAGTGCACCACCCTCGACAGAACACCCCTCAGACCACCTCCCAGGACTCCGCGGACGCCACTCGGCGCCGCCACCGCCAGACCACGAAGCGCGTCGTCATCGCCCTCAACCTGGCCGTCCTCCTCGTTCTCGGAGCCGGCGTCGCCGCCTACGGCAGCCTCTCCAAGACCGTGACCCTCGACGTCGACGGCCGCAAGGCCACCGTCCGCACCTTCGGCACCTCCGTCGGGTCGCTGCTCAAGAGCCACGACGTCCGCACGAAGGACGCCGCCGTCGACGCCGAGCCGACCGCGTCGGTCTCCGACGGCGACACGATCAAGGTCCGCTACGCCAAGGACGTCACGGTCGCCGTCGACGGCACCGTGCGTCGTGAGCGGCTGCACGCCGCCACCGTCGGCGACGTCCTCGACGAGCTCGACGTCTCGCCCCGCAAGGGTGCCGAGGTCAACGCCGCGAAGGACACGCGCCTCGACGACACCGCGTCGACCGTGGTCGTCTCCAACCCCAAGAAGCTCACCGTCCGCGCCGACGGTCGCAAGCGGACCGTCACGAGCGCCGCCCCCACCGCGGGCGAGGTGCTCGAGGAGGCCGGCGTGCGTCTCGGTGCCGCCGACGAGGTCCGCGCCGGCGACGCGCTCGGCGAGGCCGCCCTGGTCAAGCCGGGCGAGCGCGTCGACGTCGTGCGGGTGCGCATGGTCGACACCGCCCGCACGGTGCGCACCGCCCCGCAGACGGAGGTCCGCGAGGACGACACCCTGGAGAAGGGCACGGAGAAGGTGCTGCGCGCCGGCGCCCCGCGCGTCGTGCAGCAGAAGGTGCTCGTCACCCGCGCGAACGGCAAGGTCCGCTCGACCCTCGTGCTGACCCAGAAGGTCGCCGACGAGGGCAGCAAGCGCGTCGTGCTCCGCGGCACGAAGGAGCCCGAGCCCGAGGAGACCACGCTGGCGGCCGCGGCTCCCGAGTCGTCGGCGGCCCCGGCCTCCCGCACGAGAACAGCCGCGAGGTGCAGATCAAGTACGCGAAGATCCTGCAGCAGCGCTCCGGCTGGGGCCAGTGGTCCTGCGCCGCGAAGGTCGGTGTGCACTGAGCGGCACCCCGCCCACCCCGGTCTCGCTGCTGGGTGCGGCCGACGTCCGACGCATCGCTGACGCGGTCGGACTGCGGCCCACCAAGCAGCGTGGCCAGAACTTCGTGGTCGACGGCAACACCGTGCGCCGTATCGTCCGCGACTCCGGGATCGGCCCCGACGACGTCGTCGTCGAGGTCGGTCCCGGTCTCGGTTCGCTGACCCTGGCGCTGCTCGAGGTCGCCCGGCACGTCGTGGCCGTCGAGGTCGACCCGGTCCTCGCCCAGCGTCTGCCGACCACCGTCGCCGAGCAGGCGCCGGGTCACGTCGAGCGTCTCGACCTCGTCCTGGCCGACGCGATGCGCGTCGAGGAGCTTCCCGGCCCCACGCCCACCGCGCTGGTCGCGAACCTGCCCTACAACGTGTCGGTCCCGGTGCTGCTGCACCTGCTGGAGCGCTTCGAGACGCTCGCGTCGGTGCTCGTCATGGTGCAGGCCGAGGTGGCCCACCGGCTCGCGGCGCCTCCCGGCTCCCGCACCTACGGCGTCCCGAGCGTCAAGGCGGCCTGGTACTGCGACGTCGCCCTCGCGGGCACGGTCGGACGTCAGGTGTTCTGGCCCGTGCCGAACGTCGACTCCGCGCTCGTGTCGCTGCGCCGGCGGGGCACGCCCGGCGACGACGACCTACGGCGTGCCACCTTCCGCGTCGTCGACGCCGCCTTCGCGCAGCGTCGCAAGACGCTGAGGGCCGCGCTCTCCGGCCTCGCAGGCTCCGGCGCGGCGGCCGAGGTGGCCCTGCGCGCGGCCGACGTCGACCCGCAGGCCAGGGGTGAGCAGCTCGACGTCGTGGCGTTCGCGCGGATCGCCGCTGCCCTCGGCTGAGCGGATCGGTAGGTTGGTGCGGTGAGAACCGTCAGCGTGCGCGTGCCAGCCAAGATCAACCTGGCCCTCGGCGTCGGCGGCGTCCGTGAGGACGGCTTCCACCCGCTCGCGACGGTCTACCAGGCCGTCGACCTCTACGACGAGGTCCGGGCGACGGCGAACGACACCGGCGAGGTGACGGTCGAGACGACCAGCGACGTCCCGGGCGCCGAGACCGAGGCGTCGCTCGTGCCGCGCGGTCGGGACAACCTCGCCGTGCGCGCCGCGCTCGCGCTGCGTGAGCAGACGGGCGTCGAGGCCGGCGTCGACCTCGTGATCCGCAAGGCGATCCCGGTGGCCGGTGGCATGGCCGGCGGCTCGGCCGACGCTGCGGCGACGCTCGTCGCGTGCAACGACGTGTGGGGTCTCGGGTGGTCGCGGCACGAGCTCGAGCCGGTCGCGGCCGGTCTCGGCAGCGACGTGCCGTTCCTCCTGCACGGCGGCAACGCGATCGGCGGCGGACGCGGCGAGCTGGTCAGCCCGGTCCTGGCGCGTGGCTCCTACCACTGGGTCGTCGCCGTGTCCGGCATCGGACTGTCGACGGCCTCGGTGTACGCCGAGTTCGACCGGCTGAACGCCGACCGGGAGCTGGCGACGCCCGAGGTCCCCGACGCGCTGCTCGCGGCCCTGCGCTCGGGCGACGCCGTCGCGCTCGGGGCCGCCCTCTCCAACGACCTCACGGAGGCCGCGCTCTCGCTGCGGCCCGACCTGGCCCAGACCCTCGAGGTGGGGGTGGAGGCCGGTGCGCTCGGCGCGCTGGTGTCCGGCTCCGGCCCCACGTGCGTGTTCCTCGCCGCCGACGAGCAGCAGAGCCTCGACATCGCGATCGCGCTTGCCGGCACGGGGCGCTGCGCCGACGTCGTCCAGTCGATCGGGCCCGTGCCCGGCGTGCGGGTGGTCTGAGGTGGCCGCACCGGCCGGCCGTCGGACCCCGCTCATCGGCGGCGAGGGGCTGCAGCTGTCGTTCCCGACGAAGGACGTCCTCGACGACGTCACCCTCGGCCTGGCCGAGGGGCAGCGCGTCGGCGTCGTCGGCCGCAACGGCGACGGCAAGTCGACGTTGATGCGGGTGCTGGCACGTCGGCTCGAGCCCGACGAGGGCCGGGTCACGTGGCGTCGCGACCTGCGCGTCGGCTACGTCGACCAGTCCGACACGCTCGACCCCGGGCTCACGGTCGCGCAGACCGTCGTCGGTGACACCGCCGAGCACGTGTGGGCGGGCGACCCGCGGGTGCGCGACGTCGTCGCCGGGCTGCTCGGCGACGTCGACTGGGACGGTCCCGTCGCCGGCCTCAGCGGCGGCCAGCGTCGCCGCGTGTCGCTCGCCGCCGTCCTCGTCGACGAGCACGACGTGCTGTTCCTCGACGAGCCCACCAACCACCTCGACGTCGAGGGCGTCACCTGGCTGGCGGCCCACCTGAACGCGCGGTTCGCGTCGGGGCAGGGCGCCTTCGTGGTGGTCACGCACGACCGCTGGTTCCTCGACGAGGTGTGCACCGACACCTGGGAGGTCCACGACGCGGTCGTGGAGCCGTTCGAGGGCGGGTACGCCGCCTACGTGCTGCAGCGCGTCGAGCGCGACCGCCAGGCCGCTGCGGCCGAGTCGCGTCGGCAGAACCTCCTGCGCAAGGAGCTGGCGTGGCTGCGGCGCGGCGCGCCGGCCCGCACGTCGAAGCCGAAGTTCCGCATCGACGCGGCCAACGAGCTGATCGAGCGCGAGCCGCCCGTGCGCGACAGCGTCGAGCTGCGGCGGGTCGCGACGGCGCGGCTCGGCAAGGACGTCGTCGACCTGCTCGACGTGTCGGTCTCCTTCGGCGACCGCGAGGTGCTCTCGCACGTCGAGTGGCGGATCGCGCCGGGGGAGCGGACCGGCATCCTGGGCCCCAACGGCGCGGGCAAGAGCACGCTGCTCTCGCTCGTCGCCGGCCGGCTGGAGCCTTCGCGCGGTCGGGTGAAGCGCGGCACGACGGTCCGCGTGGCCACCCTGACGCAGGCGTTGACGGAGCTCGACGCGATCGCCGACGACCGCGTGCGCGACGTCGTGGCGTCGCGGCGCGCCAGCTACCAGGCCGACGGGGCGGAGGTGACCCCGTCGCAGATGCTCGAGCGGCTCGGGTTCTCCAGCGCCCAGCTCTCGAACCGGGTCAAGGACCTGTCGGGCGGCCAGCGCCGTCGCCTGCAGCTGCTGCTCACCCTGCTCGACGAGCCGAACGTGCTGATCCTCGACGAGCCGACCAACGACATGGACACCGACATGCTGGCGGCGATCGAGGACCTGCTCGACACGTGGCCCGGCACGCTGCTCGTCGTCAGCCACGACCGCTACCTGCTGGAGCGGGTGACCGACCACCAGTACGCGGTGCTGGACGGCCGGCTGCGACACCTGCCGGGCGGCGTCGACGAGTACCTGCGGCTGCGTCGGTCCGCCCAGCCCGCGGGGTCCGATGTGCCCGCTCCCGCGCCGGCATCGCCCACCGTCCCGGCCGGGTCGCCGGGCAGCGGCTCCGCCCAGGACCGTCAGGCGCGGAAGGAGGCGGCCCGCCTGGAGCGGCAGATCGAGCGGCTGAGCGCGCAGGAGGCCGACCTCGAGCGACGCATGGTGGAGGCGGCGACCGAGCCGGCCCGACTCGTGCCGCTCTCCGCGGAGCACGCGGAGGTCGTCGCGGAGCGCGAGCGCCTGGAGGAGCGGTGGCTCGAGGTCGCCGACTGACCCGACGTCGGGTCAGACGTGGCGAGCCAGCGTGCGCAACGACGCGGCCAGCGTGTCCGCGTCGTCCGGGTCGAGGCTCGACAGCAGCGAGCGCTCCTGCTCGAGGAGCTCGTCGAGGGCGGCGTCGACGGCTGCGCGCCCCGCGGCCGTGAGGGTGACGAGCACGCCCCGCCGGTCGCCCGGGTCGGCCTCGCGGGCGACGAGCCCGCGCCCCGCGAGCCGGTCGACGCGGTTCGTCATCGTGCCGCTCGTGACCATGGTCTCGGTGACGAGCCGGCCGGGGGAGAGCTGGTAGGGCGGACCCGACCGGCGCAGGGCGGACAGCACGTCGAACTCCCACGGCTCGAGCGCGTGGGCCGCGAACGCCGCCCGGCGCGCGCGGTCGAGGTGGCGGGCGAGACGGGTGACCCGGCTGAGCACCTGCATGGGGCGCGTGTCCAGGTCGGGGCGCTCGCGCTGCCAGGCCGCGACGATGCCGTCGACCTCGTCGAGCTCGTCAGCACCCATGGCGACACTGTAGTTCGTCAAGAATCTTGATGTCGAGATTGTTGTCGAGCCGGTGGGGGCCTACGGTGTCGCCCATGGACGTCGACGACCTCGTGGGCCGTGGCCCGGCCACCCTCGTTCCGCTGCTGCGCGACCGCACGGTGTCCGCGCGCGAGCTGACCATCGCCACGCTGGACGCGATCGAGCGTGAGGACGCCCGGGTGAACGCCGTCGTCGAGCTGCTCGCCGACGAGGCGTTCGACGCCTCGACGGAGGCCGACGCGCGGATCGCCCGCGGCGAGACGGGGCCGCTGCTCGGCGTGCCCGTCGCCATCAAGAACGACGTCGACCTCGCCGGACGGGTGACCGGGCTGGGGTCGCGGGCGGTCACCCAGGTGGCGCGCCAGGACGGCCCGCTCGTCGAGGCGCTGCTCGCGGCGGGTGCCGTCCCGGTGGCCACGACGACGCTCCCCGAGCTCGCGATCTACGGGTTCACCGAGTCGGCGGCCCGGGGCGTGACGCGCAACCCGCACGACCTCGACCGCACGCCCGGGGGTTCGTCCGGAGGGTCGGCCGCGCTCGTCGCCGCGGGCGCGGTCGGGGTGGCGACGGCGTCCGACGGTGCCGGCTCGATCCGCATCCCCGCGGCGAGCTGTGGTCTCGTCGGGTTCAAGACGACCCACGGGTTCGTGCCTGGCTCGGGGGGCTGGCACGGTCTCTCGACGCAGGGCTGCGTGACCCCGACGGTGCGCGACACCGCCGTCTACCTCGACGCGGTGGGGCACGGTGCTCCCGGCGCGCTCGCGCACGCGGCTGACACGGCTCCACGGACGCTCAGGATCGGCGTGACGACCA
The DNA here is from genome assembly GCF_001628525.1 of Aeromicrobium sp. REDSEA-S38_B2. Lineage (NCBI taxonomy): Bacteria > Bacillati > Actinomycetota > Actinomycetes > Propionibacteriales > Nocardioidaceae > Aeromicrobium > Aeromicrobium sp. REDSEA-S38_B2. The sequence continues at coordinate 14,051 of NZ_LUNH01000090.1, forward strand.
GCGCTGCGGCCGCAGGGCGTCCCGATCCGCTGCACCGCGACGTGAAGTCGGCCGTCGACCACGTGGCGGGCCTGCTCGACGGGATCGGGCACGAGGTCACCACCGTCAAGGTGCCGTACGGTCTCGACGCGAAGGCGCTCACCGTGCGCTACCTGGCCGGCATCGCCGAGTCGGCGTCGCGCGTCGACGACCCGTCGCTGCTCGAGCCACGCACCCGTCAGGTGGTGCGCCTCGGCCGTCCGTTCGGCCCGTCGGCCGTGACGTGGGCGCAGCGCGCCGGGCACCGGTTCGGCTCGACGGTGCTCGACCGGCTCGGCGTCGACGTGCTCCTGTCGCCCGTCATGAGCGGTCCGGCCCTGCCCGTCGGGCACTTCGCGGGCAAGGGCGGCCTGCGCACCGTGCTCGGCATGAACGCGTTCTACCCGTACACGGCGCAGTGGAACCACGCGGGGCTGCCGGCGGTCTCGCTCCCGGTCGGCCGGTCGCGCAAGCGGGGGCTCCCGCTGGCCGTCCAGCTCGTCGCTCGCCGCGAGCAGGACCCGCTCCTGATGTCGGTGGCCGCGCAGGTCGAGGCGGCGCTGCGGGGTTCCGCATGAGGTGGGACCCGGAGCAGTACCTGCGCTTCGCCGACGACCGTGGACGTCCGTTCGTCGACCTGGTCGCCCGGGTGCCGTCGGACGCCGACGTCGTGGCCGACCTCGGCTGCGGAGCCGGCAACCTCACGACCGTGCTGCGTGGGCGCTGGCCCGACGCCCGCGTGCTGGGCGTCGACGCGTCGCCGGAGATGGTCGCGCGCGCGACGGCCACGAACGAGGACCCTGCGGCGTCGTACGTCGTCTCGGACGTGACGACGTGGTCACCCGACGGACCGGTGGACGTGATCACGTCGAACGCGATGTTCCAGTGGGTGCCGGAGCAGGAGGACGTCCTGCGGCGTCTGGCGGAGCACGTGACGCCCGGTGGCGCGATCGCCGTGCAGGTGCCGAACAACGCCGACGCGCCGAGCCACGCGCTGATGCGCCAGGTCGCGGACCGTCCCGCGTACGCGGACCACACGGCGGGCGTGCTCTCGGTGCGGGGGACGGGTCCGCAGACGTACCTCGACCTGTTCGCGTCGCTGGGCTGGTCGTGCGACGCCTGGGAGACGACGTACCTGCACGTGCTGCCGGGCGACGACCCGGTCTTCGAGTGGGTCAAGGGCACGGGGGCGCGCCCGGTCTTGCAGGCGCTGCCGGACGGTCTGCGGGAGCAGTTCGTCACGGAGTACCAGGCGGCGCTGCGCGAGGCCTACCCTCGCCGGCCGTACGGGACGGTCCTGCCGTTCCGTCGGACGTTCGCGGTCGCCGTCCGCCCGCTCGGGTAGCCTGGGACGGCCGTCGTGGCCGTGCGTCGCGACGATCCCCGGTTGGTCTGCCGGCAGGGCCCGCCTGACTTTGAATCAGGACAAGCGACGTAGGTTCGACTCCTACCCGGGGAGCCGCAGGGTCAGTCCTCGTCGAGGGTGCCGACCGGGTCGAAGGTGAAGGACCCGAGGTGCTCCTGCACGCCGCGGAAGGCGTCCGCGATCTCGGGGTCCTCCAGGGCCTTCTCGAGGGAGCGCAGAGCCTCCTGCGTCCGGACGTCGGTGGTCTCCTCGATGGGGTCGCTCATGCGTCCATGGTGACGCGGACGCGGGCACCCCGCTGGGTGAGCGCGGCCCGGCTCATCGTGGTCGGTACTGGATGTGGTCGAGGCGGGTGTGGTGGATCTCGACGAACTCGATGGTGCGGTCTCGGCGGTTCCAGGCGCGGGTGAACGCGGTCTCGGCCTCGATGGTGCGGGTGGGTAGGTGCCAGCGGGCGTTGCCGTCCTTGTCGTGGCTGACGGTCAATGCTCCTCGGGTCTTGAGGCCGTGGTGGGGTGGGCAGCGGTGGTGCAGGTTGCCTGCGGCGGTGGGTCCGCGCTGCTGTCCGGGTGGTTGTCCGGGGTCGTAGGGGATCTGGTGATCGACGTCGCACGCGACGGCGGGTCGGGTGCAACCCGGAACGTCACAGGTCCCGTCGATGAGGTTCAACGCCCGGCGCAGGGGCTGGGTGGGGAAGCGGCCGAGCTCGGTGACGTCGAGGATGCCGCCGTGCTCGTCGGTCAGGAGCCGCGAGAACAGGGTTCCGTCCTGAGCGGCGAGCTCGGCGAGCCGGGGGGTCAAGGACGTGCTGCCCGTCGGAGGAGACCCCCGGCTCGTTGGAGAGGCCGAGGAGGGTGGCGAGGGAGACGGTGATGCCGACGTGGAACCGGCCCCGCCCTGTCGTGCCGACCGGCACGTGACCGGCGGTCGTGGTGTCGTTCTCGTCCTTGCGCAGGAGGGTGTCGACGAGCGCGTCGGCGCGGGCCTGCGCCAACGTCCGGTCATCGTCGAGGGTCTGGGTACGGGAGGTCTTCGCGGCCAGGGTCAGGTCACGCTCGATCAGGAGGGCGTCGACCGTGGGGATGAGGGCCTGCAGCAGGCTCATCCCGTCATCCAGGGCGGTGATGGTCACGGTGCGGTCCTGCTGGGCGGCCTTGCGGCGCTCGATCGCGT
>NZ_LUNH01000091.1:0-17876 GCF_001628525.1 Aeromicrobium sp. REDSEA-S38_B2
CAGCGGGTCGCCCACGTCGTGCACGAGGTCCTCGACCAGCTCGGCGTCGAGGGATTCCCGAAGACCAGCGGCTCCAAGGGACTGCACGTCTACGTCCGCATCCGTCCCGACCACGGTTTCAAGGACGTACGCCGGGCGGCGCTGGCCTTCGCGCGCGAGGTCGAGCGCCGCAGCGACGACGTCACCACCACGTGGTGGACGAAGGACCGCGACCCCTCGCAGGTCTTCGTCGACTACAACCAGAACGCCCGCGACCACACCATCGCCGCGGCGTACTCGGTCCGCGGCCTCCCCGACGCCCGGGTCTCCACCCCCATCCGCTGGGACGAGGTCGACGATGCGGACCCGCGCGACTTCACGATCTTCACCGTGCCGCAGCGTTTCGCCGAGCTGGGCGACCTGCACGAGCGCATCGACGAGAGCGGCTGGGACATCACGCCGCTGCTGGAGTGGGCCGACCGCGACGAGGCCGATCGTGTACAGCAGGACGACCCACCAGATCTCGAACCCGTTGACGACGCGCTCGTACTTGCTGTCCGACGGTCCGCCGGGGGCGAGCCAGTTCGGCAGCATCTGGGCGAGGTGGCCGATGATGAACAGCAGCAGGATCACGCCGCCCCAGCGCATCGTGAACGACGCGTAGGAGCGCTGGATGCCCGTGCGGTTCTGCTTGGAGTGGTAGCGCTTGCCACCGGTGTAGCCCGCCGCCACCTTGTTGCGCCGCCAGAGCGTGATCGCGCAGTAGACGTGCGCGACGAGCGACGCGAGGAGCACCACGCGGAGGATCCACAGGGCCCCGCCGTGCGGCAGGTAGGGGTAGAAGATGTCCTCCAGGCCCTCGAGGTAGGAGTCGAAGTACTCCTGCCCCTGGAAGAACTTGAGGTTGCCGTACATGTGGACGAGCAGGTAGCCGAGCATGATCAGCCCGGACACGGCCATCGTGTACTTGAGCACGACGGTCGACCTGCGCGCCGACGCGCGAGTCAGAGTAGTGGCCACGATCCGACGTTAACGCGATTCTTACCTAAGCGCTAAGTCATGATGAGGCCAACCTTCATAGCCTGCGGCTATCGAGGAGTAGGCTGGGGATCGTGCAGTTCCAGCAGCTCTCCTACTTCGTCGCGGTGGCGCGTACGCGCAACTTCACCCGCGCGGCAGCCGAGGTCGGCGTCGCCCAGCCCAGCCTGTCCAAGCAGGTCCGCGTGCTGGAGAACTCCCTCGGCACCCCGCTGTTCGTGCGGCAGCCCGGCGGCATCGAGCTGACCAGCGCCGGCGAGGCGCTCCTCCCCCACGCCGAGCGCATCCTCATCGACGTCGAGTCGGCCCGACGGGCCGTCCACGAGGTGGCCGGCCTGCGGCGCGGGCGGGTGCGCCTCGGCGCCACCCCGTCGATCTGCGACGGCCTGCTCCCCGAGGTCCTGACCCGGTTCCACGAGTCGCACCCCTTGATCGAGCTGGAGGTGCACGAGAGCGGGTCGCGGGTGCTCACCCACGAGCTCGCCCAGGGTCGGCTCGACGTCGCCCTGCTCATCACGCCGCTGTCGGAGGAGCGGCCCGACCTCGAGACCGTGCTGCTGCGGCGCGACCGGCTGGTGCTCGCGGCGCCCGTCGACGACGCCCTGCCGGACGCCGTCGACGTGGGTGCCCTGCGCGACCTGCCGCTCGTGATGTTCCGCACCGGCTACGACCTGCGCGAGACGACGCTCGCCGCCTGCGCCGCCGCCGGGTTCACGCCGCAGGTGTCGGTCGAGGGCGGGGAGATGCTGTCCGTGCTCCGCTTCGTCGAGGCAGGGCTCGGGTACGCGGTGGTGCCGGAGATGGTGCTGGCGAACCGGCCGGGGCTGCGACCGGTGGCCCTGCGCAACCCCTCGCTCGACCGGCACATCGCCCTGGCGCACCGCCGCGACACCCTGCAGCTCGCGGCACTCGCCTTCCACGACGAGCTGTTGCTCTCGCTGCAGGAGGGCGTGCAGCCTTGACCGGCCTCACGGGCCTCAGCGGCGTGCATACTCCTCCACCACGACGCCCGACTCGAACGGGCGCAGCCGGGTCGGGGTGAAGCGCGCGGCGCCGGCGGTGACCCCGCCGAACAACGGGATCCCGGCTCCGAGCACGACAGGGTGACGCTTCAGGACGAGGCGATCGATCTCGGGGAGCAGTGCGCCCGCCAGCCGGCCCCCGCCGCACAGCCAGACGTCGAGCCCGTCGCCGGCCTTGAGCTCGCGCACGCAGGCCACGGGGTCGCGCACGAGCGCGAGCGTCGGGTCGACCGTCCGTCCACCGCGGCTCGCCACGACCTGGTGCAGGTGCGGGTAGGGGCTCGCGATCCCCACGTCGAGCGCGGGCCGCAGGGTGTTCCACCCCATGACGACGGTGTCGAACCGCGTCCCCGGCGGCTCGGTGCCCAGAGCGGCGTGCGCGTGGGCGGGGAGGGCGTCGGCGTACTCCTGCAGCACGACGGACTCGTGGTCGCCCTCGACCATGAACGCATCGAAGCCGCCGTCGACATCGGCGATGAAGCCGTCGACACTGACGGCCACGTAGTAGACGAGCTCTCGCACCTGTCCTCCTATCACGACACCTGTCGTGGTCAGAGTACGACAGGTGTCGTGGTGTCGCTAGGGTGGTCCCGTGCCCCGCAACGACCACCGCCGTGCCGCGCTCGCCGACGCCGGGATCCGCGTGCTCGCACAGGAGGGCGCGCGGGGACTCACCCACCGTGCCGTCGACAGGGCCGCCGGCCTTCCGGTCGGGACGGCGTCGAACTACTTCCCCCGCCGCGACGACCTCGTCGCGGCCCTGGTCGAGCGCATCGGCGAGCGCCTCACGCCCGACGCCGAGGCCGTGCGAGGAGACGCCCCGGCCGACCGCGCCCTGTTCACCGCCTACGTGCGCGACGTCGTGCGACGACTCCGCGCCGACCCGCACGTGGCGCTGGCGCTCTTCGAGCTGCGCCTGGAGGCCGCGCGGCGACCCCACGTCGCCGCGACCCTCGGCGCCTGGCGACAGCGCGCCTTCGAGGACGACGTCGTCTTCAACGCCGAGGCCGGCCTGCCCGGCGGACGCACGGAGCTCGCCCTGCTCCACCACGCCGTCGACGGCCTGGTGCTGGACCAGCTGACCGTGCCGCTCGACACCGGCGTGCCGCTCGAGACCGCGATCGAGGAGCTGGTCGACCGCATCCTGCGCTGAGACGCCGGACCGTCGGGCTCAGCCGGGGCGCGGTCCCTCGAGCGCGAACGTGCGGTGGGTCGACCACCCCTCGCCCTCGCGGTGCAGGTAGAGCGCGACCTCGGTGACGTCGAAGTCGCAGCCGAAGTCCTCGAGCGTCGCGTAGGCGTGGTCGAGGGCGGCGTCGTCGAGGTGGTGCGCCACCGTCACGTGGGGGTGGAAGGGGAACAGCGGCTCCGGCGCGTCGAGCGCGGCCCGCAGGTCGGCCGCGAGGACCCCCGCCTCCGCGATGCCGCGGCTGACCGCCACGAAGACCACGGGCGAGACGGGCCGGAACGTGCCGGTGCCCTGCAGCGTCACCTCGAACGGAGCCGTCCGGGCGGCCACGTGCTCGAGCCGCGCCGCGAGGTCGTCGAGCCCGTCCTCGGTGACCTGGTCGGGGGGCAGCAGCGTGATGTGGCTGGGGATCTGCGCGGCCGCAGGGTCGCCGAACGACGCCCTATGGGCGCGCAGCCGCTCGCCGAACGGCTCCGGGACGGCGATCGCGACACCGAAGGTCAGCGCGCCGTCCTGCGACGTCACGCCCTCCAGGCAGGGGTCAGACACCGCGGACGAGCCCGACCTTGTCGTACACGTCCACCACCACCGGCGCCGCAACCTCGCGGGCGCGGGCCGCCCCCGCGGCGAGCACGCGGTCGAGCTCGGCGGGGTCGTCGAGGTAGGCGCGGGTGCGCTCGCCGAAACCGCTCACGAGGTCGGCCACGAGGTCGGCGAGGGCGACCTTCAGGTGCCCGTACTGCTGGCCCTCGAACTGCGCGACCACGTCGTCGACGGTCGTGCCCGCCACCGTCGCGAACAGCGTGAGCAGGTTCGCGATCCCCGGCTGGCCCTCCGGGTCGTAGCGGATCGTGTCGCCGGAGTCCGTGACCGCCGAGCGGATCTTCTTGGCCGCCTTCTTCGGGTCGTCCAGCAGGTCGACGATGCCGTTCGGCGACGACGCCGACTTGCTCATCTTCGCGGTCGGGTCCTGCAGGTCGGCGATCTTGGCGGTGCCCTTGACGATGTAGGCCTCGGGCTGGCGGAACGTCTCGCCGTAGTGGTGGTTGAAGCGCTGCGCGAGGTTGCGCGACAGCTCGAGGTGCTGGCGCTGGTCCTCGCCCACCGGCACGTGGTGCGGGTTGTAGAGCAGGATGTCGGCGGCCTGCAGGATCGGGTACGTGAACAGCCCGACGCTCGCCTTGTCGGCGCCCGCCTTCGCGCTCTTGTCCTTGAACTGGGTCATGCGGCCCGCCTCGCCGAAGCCCGTGAGGCAGTTGAAGACCCACGCCAGCTGGGTGTGCTCCGGCACGTGGCTCTGGCAGAACAGGGCCGACCGCTCGGGGTCGACGCCGGCGGCCAGCAGCTGGGCGGCCGAGCGGTGCACCCGCGCGCGCAGCTGCGCCGGGTCGGGCTGCACCGTCAGGGCGTGCAGGTCGGCGATGAAGTAGAACGCGTCGTGGTCCTCCTGCAGGCCGACCCACTGCCGCACCGCTCCCAGGTAGTTCCCGAGGTGGAACGACTCGGCCGTCGGCTGGATGCCGGACAGCGAGCGTGGACGGGTGCTGCTGGACATGCTGTGCATTGTGCCAGTGGCTCCTCGCGGGACAGGTCCTAGGCTCGGGGCCGTGAGCGACGTACGCACGTGGCAGGTTCCGGGTCGGGTCAACCTCATCGGGGAGCACCTCGACTACAACGGCGGTCCCTCGGTGCCGTTCGCGATCGACCGCTTCCTCACGGTGAAGGTCCGCCGCCGCGACGACGACGCGGTCAACGTCTGGAGCACGCTGCCCGACGGCACCCGCGAGCGCGCGACCTTCCGCACCGACGTCGCACCCGACGACGGCACGGTGTCGGCCGACGACTGGGCCGCCTACCCGGCGGGCGCCGTCTGGGCGCTCGGGACCGCGGGCCCGCTGCCGGGCGTCGACCTGGTGCTCGAGTCGACCCTGCCGCTGGGCTCCGGACTCTCCTCGTCGGCGGCACTCACCGTGGGGGTCGTCTCGGCGCTGGCCGACGTCGCCGACCTCGACGTCGCGCCGCTGGAGGTGGCGCGCCTCGCGCAGCGCGCCGAGAACGACTTCGTGGGGGCGCCCACCGGACTCATGGACCAGCTCGCCGTCACGTTCGGGCGAGCAGGCGAGGCGGTGGTCACCGACCCGCTGTCCGACGACGATCCGACGCGGGTGCCGTTCGACCTCGCCACCGCCGACCTCGCGCTCCTCGTCGTCGCGACCGGCGTCGACCACTCGAACGTCGGCGGCGGGTACGGCGAGCGGCGCGAGGAGTGCGAGCGGGCTGCCACCGAGCTCGGCCTCGAGCACCTCGCGAAGGCCGGGCTCGACGCCCTCGTCCGCCTGGAGGACCCGGTGCTGCGCCGCCGCACCCAGCACGTCTTCACCGAGACCGCGCGGGTCAAGGCGGCGTTGCGGACGCTCGGCGAGAACGACTTCGAGCAGCTCGGCACCATCCTCACCGCCTCGCACGTCTCGCTGCGCGACGACTTCGAGGTCAGCTGCACCGAGCTCGACGTCGCGGTCGAGGCGGCCGTCGAGGGCGGGGCCCTGGGGGCGCGCATGACCGGAGGCGGGTTCGGCGGGTCGGCCATCGCGCTCGTCCCCCAGACCAAGGCGCGCGCCGTGCGCGAGCTGGTGGAGCAGCGCTACGACGCGCTGGGGTGGAGGGCACCGGAGGTCTTCGCCGTCCGGGCCGCAGCAGGAGCCCACCGCACCGCCTGACGCGGCGGTGCCACACTGGGCGCGTGACCGTCCGCCGCATCGCGTACCAGGGAGAGCCCGGCGCGAACTCCCACATCGTCTGCCAGCAGCACCACCCCGACGCCGAGGCCGTGGCCTGCGCGTCGTTCGAGGACGTGTTCGCGGCGGTCACGGGCGGCGACGCCGACCTCGCCATGATCCCGATCGACAACTCGATCGCCGGCCGGGTCGCCGACATCCACCACTTCCTGCCGACGTCGGGGCTGCACATCGTCGGCGAGCACTTCCTGCGCATCCAGTTCATGGTCATGGGCGTCCCGGGCACGACGCTGGAGACCGTGCGCACCGTGCACAGCCACGTGCACGCGCTCGGGCAGTGCCGCAAGATCATCGGCCAGCACGGATGGACCCCGATCGTCTCCGGTGACACCGCCGGGGCCGCGCGCGAGATCGCCGAGGCCGCCGACGTCACCTCCGCCGCCATCGCGCCGCCGCTCGCGGCCGAGATCTACGGCCTCGACATCCTCGCCGCAGACGTCGAGGACGAGGACCACAACACCACGCGCTTCGTGGAGCTGTCCCGCGAGCCGGTGCGCGCACCCCAGGGGGCGGGCCCCGTCGTCACCACCTTCATCTTCAACGTCCGCAACCTCCCCGCCGCCCTCTACAAGGCACTCGGCGGGTTCGCCACGAACGGCGTCAACATGACGAAGCTCGAGAGCTACATGGTCGGCGGGGAGTTCACGGCCACCCAGTTCCTCGCCGAGGTCGACGGGCACCCCGACGACCCGCACGTGGCTCGGGCCCTGGAGGAGCTCGGCTTCTTCACCACCGAGACGCGCGTGCTCGGCGTGTACGCGGCCGACCCGTTCCGCGCCGAGCAGCGCTGAGGTCGCGCCCGTCCACAGGTCGGCCACGAAGGCCTTGGTCGTGGGCGTGCACGCGCAGTAGCGTGGCCGCATGACCCCGCCGGACCGCGTGAGCCAGCTGCGCAACGACGTCGACGACCTGTACGAGATCGTCTCGGAGATCCGTTCGACGGTCGACGGTCACACGGGCACCCTCGCCGAGCACACCCGGACCCTCGCCGACCACACCCGGACCCTCGCCGACCACACCCGGACCCTGGACGAGCACGGCGCCAAGCTCGACGAGATCCTCGACATCCTGCGCGCGCGGTGAACGGGCTGCCGTTCCCGCTGTCGGTCCCGGTGCTGACCGACGGCGTCGTCACGCTGCGCGCGGCCACCCCGGCCGACGTCGAGCCGATGTGGGAGATGACGCAGGACCCCGCCATGCAGCGCTGGACCGCCGTGCCGATCCCGAACACGCGGGAGATGAGCGAGCAGTTCGCCCTGCACGTCGGCGCCCGCGCCTGGGACGAGGGCACCGCCCGCATGTGGGTCGTGGAGGCCGAGGACGACGACGGACGTCCGCGCTTCGCCGGGAACGTCGACGTGCGCGGCGGCCCCGTCGCCGACATCGGCTTCACGCTCCACCCGTGGGCGCGAGGTCGCGGCATCATGACCGCCGCCGTGCGGCTCGCCGTCGACCACGGCTTCACCGAGGCCGGGATCGAGGCGGTGCACTGGCGGGCCCACGTGGGCAACGAGGCGTCCCTGCGGGTCGCGCACGCCTGCGGCTTCGAGCTGGTGGGCACCGCACCCGCCCTGCTGCACGAGCGCGGCCGTACGCTCGACGCCTGGACGGCCGTGCTGCGCTTCGGCGACGCGCCCTACGCCCGCCGGCCGTGGCAGGACGCGCCGAGGCTCAGGACCGACCGCCTGCAGCTGCGACCGCTCGTGGAGACCGACGCGCACCGCGTGGCGCAGGCGTGCTCCGACCCGACCACGCGGCACTGGCTGCGGACGCTGCCGCACCCCTACACGCCCGAGGTGGCCCGCGCCTTCGTGGCCGACTGCACGTGGCGCTCCGCGACCGGGGAGAAGATCACCTGGGCCGTGGCCGACCCCGTCTCCGACGACCTCGTCGCTCTCGTGACGCTCATGCACCTCGGCGGCGTGAACCCCGGCACGGCCGAGGTGGGCTACTGGGCGCACCCCGATGCGCGCGGTCGCGGACTCGTGGGCGAGGCTGTGGAGGCGGTCACGCACTGGGCGTTCTCGCCCGACGGCCCCGGGCTGCACCGACTCAGCCTGCTGGCCGCCGCGGGCAACGTGGCCAGCAACCGCGTGGCCGAGCGGTCCGGGTTCCGTCGGCTCGGGGTGGAGCGCCAGGCCGAGATGCTGGGCGACGACACGCTCGACGACCTCGTCTCCTACGACCTGCTCGCCGACGACCTGCGGTAGCCGACCTGCGGCCTGGGTTGGACCGGCCTGGACTGGGCTGGCTGGACGCAGGCGTCGCGGCCCGCTGCTGCGTCGGCGTGCTCCGTCAGTGCGAGTGAGACGTCGGCCACTGGCGCTGCTTCTGTCGGCACACGACGGCACACTGGTTGCGTGACCCAACTGAGCGAGCCGCAGCAGCCCGGCGCCACCTCCTCGACGACGCCGTCCCCCTGGCCCGCCCTCTGGGCGATGGTCATCGGGTTCTTCATGATCCTCGTCGACAACACGATCGTGTCGGTGGCGACGCCGGCGATCATCGAGGACCTGCGCACCGACTACAACAGCGGCATCTGGGTCACGAGCGCCTACCTGCTCGCCTACGCCGTGCCGCTGCTGGTCACCGGACGTCTCGGCGACCGCTTCGGGCCGAAGAACGTCTACCTGCTCGGCCTGACCATCTTCACCCTGGCTTCCCTGTGGTGCGGGCTGACGGACTCGATCGGCGGGCTCATCGCCGCCCGCGTGGTGCAGGGGATCGGCGCGTCGCTCCTCACGCCGCAGACCATGGCGGTCATCACCCGCACGTTCCCGGCCGCCAAGCGCGGCAGCGCCATGGCGCTCTGGGGCGCCACCGCGGGCGTCGCGACGCTCGTCGGCCCGATCCTCGGCGGCGTGCTCGTCGACGCCGCCGGCTGGGAGTGGATCTTCTTCGTCAACATCCCGGTCGGTCTCGTCGGCTTCGTCCTCGCCGTCCGTCTGGTGCCCGTGCTCGAGACGCACGCCCACACCATCGACTGGCTCGGCGTCGCGCTCAGCGCCGCCGGCATGTTCCTGCTCGTCTTCGGCATCCAAGAGGGCGAGCGGTACGACTGGGGCACCATCACCGGGCCGATCAGCGTCCCGCTGCTCATCGCGCTCGGGGTCGTCGTGCTCGGCCTGTTCGTCGCCTGGCAGGCGCGCGTGCGCCGCGAGCCGCTCGTGCCGCTCGGGCTGTTCCGCGACCGCAACTTCTCGGTCGGCAACGTCGCCATCGCCATGGTCTCGCTCGCCATCACCGCCATGAGCCTGCCGTTCATGTTCTACGCGCAGGGCGCCCGCGGCTGGAGCCCGACCGAGTCGGCGCTCTTCATGACGCCCATGGCCGTGGTGCTGCTGCTCCTCTCGCCCGTGGTGGGCAAGCTGTCCGACCGCGTCCACCCGCGTCTGCTGACGCTCGTGGGCTTCGGCACCGCCGCGGTGGCCATGCGCTGGCTCGGCAGCCTCGTCGACCCGACGACGCCCGCGTGGCAGCTGCTGCTGCCCATGGCGCTCTTCGGTGTGTCCAACGCGTTCCTCTGGGCCCCGCTGAGCGCCACGGCCACGCGGAACCTGCCGATGTCGTCGGCCGGCGCCGGTGCCGGCGTCTACAACACGACGCGCCAGGTGGCCGCGGCCCTCGGCAGCGCCGCCGTCGCCGCGCTCATCGGATCGCGCCTGGCCGCCAACGGCCTGCAGGGCGACGCGAGCGCGTTCCAGTCCGCGACCGGTGGCTCCGCGAGCATGCCCGCGCCGGTGGCCGAGGCCTTCTCGCGGGCGATGTCGGAGGCCTTCTGGCTGCCGGCCGCCGCGTTCGTCGTCGGACTGGTCGTCGTGCTGCTGTTCGAGCGCCCGCGCCACCAGGGCACCGCCCCGGCCACCGCCCCCGCGCAGGCCGCACCCGCTGCCTAGACTGCGGCGGGTGACCAGCACCCACGTCCTGACGCTGTCCTGCCCGGACCGGCCGGGGCTCGTGTACGCCGTGACCCGGTGGATCCACGAGGCCGGCGGCAACATCCTCGACTCCCAGCAGTACACGGAGCAGCCGGCCGACGACGGGTCGGGCGAGTTCTTCCTGCGCCTGCACGTCGACTTCGGCTCGGACGCACAGACCGCGGCGCTCGCGGACGGCTTCGGGCAGGTCGCCGCCGAGCTGGACATGCAGTTCCGGCTCGTCGAGGCCGAGCGGCCGGCGCGCACCCTCGTGATGGTCTCCAAGGAGGGCCACTGCCTGAACGACCTGCTCTACCGGCAGAGCTCCGGCTCCCTCAACATCGAGGTGCCCGCCGTGGTGTCGAACCACCGCGACCTCGAGCGGCTCGCCGACGCGTACGACGTGCCGTTCCACCACCTGCCGGTCACCCGGGAGACGAAGGCCGACGTGGAGGCGCAGGTGCTCTCTCTCGTCGAGGACCTGGAGGTCGACCTCGTGGTGCTCGCGCGGTACATGCAGATCCTCAGCGACGACCTCTGCCGCTCGCTGGCGGGGCGAGCCATCAACATCCACCACAGCTTCCTGCCCAGCTTCAAGGGCGCGCGCCCCTACCACCAGGCCCACGCCCGCGGCGTCAAGCTGATCGGCGCGACGGCCCACTACGTCACCGCCGACCTCGATGAGGGCCCGATCATCGAGCAGGGCGTCCAGCGCGTCGACCACCGCATGGCGCCCGCCGACCTGGCCCGCGTGGGCCGCGACGTCGAGGCCCAGACGCTCTCGCGCGCGGTGCGCCTGCACGCCGAGTCGCGCGTGCTGATGAACGGACCACGCACCGTCGTCTTCGCCTGACCCGCCGCAAGGGCCGGGCCGCGCCCAGCGCGCGGCTCTGGCCGTCCGTCTCACTCCCCGACCTCGGGGTCCACATGATGAGACCTGCGTGCAGCGCGGTCCCGGACGCCTACCGTCGTACCTCGACGCACCACCCCCGAGGGTGCGCCCGAGACCCGAGGACGACTCCATGACGACGCTCCGCCGCCGACTGACGACCGCCGCCGCGCTCGCGGCCGCCTCCGCCCTGGTGCTCAGCGCCTGCGGGTCGGGTGGCTCCAGCAGCGCCGACACGATCAAGATCGTCGGCTTCGCGGTCCCCGAGGCGGCCAACAAGGCGATCGCCGAGAAGTTCGAGGAGACGCCCGAGGGCAAGGGCGTCTCGTTCAAGACCTCCTACGGCGCGTCCGGCGACCAGAGCCGCGCGGTGGCCGATGGCCTGCCCGCCGACTACGTCCACCTGTCCGTCGCGACCGACGTCGACCGCCTGGTCGACGCGGGCCTCGTCGACAAGACCTGGGACGACGGCCCCAACCAGGGCATCGTCTCGACCTCGGTGGTCGTGCTCGGCGTCCGCAAGGGCAACCCCAAGAACATCCAGGGCTGGGACGACCTGGTCAAGCCCGGCGTGAAGATCGTCACGGCCAACCCCGCCTCCTCCGGCGCGGCCCGCTGGAACGCGCTCGCCGCGTGGGGCAGCGTGACCAGCCAGGGCGGCAGCGACGCCGAGGCCACCGCGTACGTCGACAAGCTCTTCAAGAACGTGGTGTCGCTGACCAACAGCGGTCGCGACGCCACCCAGAGCTTCCTGGGCGGCACGGGCGACGTGCTCCTGGCCTACGAGAACGAGGCCATCCTGGCGAACCAGAACGGCCAGGGCTTCGACTACGTCATCCCCGACACCACCGTGCTGATCGAGAACCCCGGCGCCGTGCTGAAGAAGCACGTCCCGGCGACCGAGCCGTGGCTCGACTTCGTGCTCGGCAAGACCGGCCAGCGCGAGTTCGCGCTCAAGGGCTTCCGCCCCCTCAACGAGGAGCAGCCCGGCGTCGCCGACCTGTCCGCCGTGGGCCTGAAGGCCTCCGACATCAAGGGTGCCGCCGACGCTTCCGACCCGTTCCCGAAGGTCAAGAACCTCCTGACCCTCGCCGACGACTTCGGCGGGCACGACTGGAGCGGCGTGAAGGACAAGCTCTTCGGCGACGGCAAGGACGGCGCGCCCGTCGGCATCGTCACCGAGGCCATCGCGAAGTCCGGCAAGGCCTCGCAGTAACGCCCGGCCCGACCGCACCGACGACCCTCAGGACGGCATGACCTCCACCGCACCGGCGCAGCGCCGGCCGGCACGCTTCCGGCCGGCGCTGCCGAGCACCCTCACCCGCACGTCCGGGCTCGGCCTCGGCATCTCGATGCTGTGGTTCAGCCTGCTCGTCCTCATCCCCCTCTGCGCGGTCGTCATCACCGCGTCCGAGGGCGGCTGGGCGAACTTCTGGCGGGCGATCACCAACGCGCAGACCCGCTCGGCCATCGTGCTGACGCTCGAGGCCGCCGTCGCCGTGACCGCCGTGAACGTCGTCGTCGGCACCGTCATCGCCTGGGTGCTCGTCCGCGACCGGTTCCCCGGCAAGGGGGTGCTCGAGGTGGTCATCGACATCCCGTTCGCCCTGCCGACGATCGTGGCCGGGCTCGTGCTCCTGTCGCTCTACGGCAAGGACGACAGCCCGCTCGGCATCAACGTCGCGAACTCCGGAGCGTCGGTGTACCTGGCGTTCCTGTTCGTGACGCTGCCGTTCGTGGTCCGCATGGTCCAGCCCGTGCTGGAGGAGCTCGACCTCGAGGTCGAGGAAGCCGCCGCGTCGCTCGGCGCGAGCCGGTTCACCACGTTCCGCCGCGTCATCCTGCCCAGCCTCGCGCCGGCCATCACCGCAGGCGCGGCGCTGTCGTTCGCGCGGGCCGTGGGCGAGTACGGGTCGCTCGTGCTGCTGTCGGGCAACCTGCCCTTCACCTCCGAGGTGGCGTCCGTGCGCATCCTGAGCGCGATCGAGAACGACAACCCCGAGGCCGCCGCGTCCATCGCGACCCTGCTGCTGCTCGTCTCGCTGGCGACCATCGTCGTGCTCGACCTGCTGCAGAGGAGGATCAGCGACCGTGGCTGACGCTCGGACGACCCGCCACCCCCGTGGCCCGGTCACCTACCTGCTGCGCGTCGTCGCGGTCGTGTACCTCGCACTGCTCGTGGTCTGGCCGGTCGCGCTCGTCGTGACCAACACGTTCGCCGACGGCCTGACGTCGTTGCGCGGCCTGTTCGAGGACCCCGACATGGTGGCGGCACTGCAGCTCACCGCCGTCGCCGCCCTCTGCGCGACGGCCATCAACCTCGTGTTCGGCGTCAGCATGTCGCTGCTGCTGGTGCGCACCGAGTTCCCGGGCAAGCGTCTGCTCAGCGCCGCGCTCGACCTGCCGCTCTCCGTCTCGCCGATCGTCATCGGTCTGGCCCTCGTGCTCGTCTACGGCGGGCGCGGCGGGTGGTTCGGCCCCACGCTCGAGGGCTGGGGCTTCCAGGTCATCTTCTCCACGCCCGGCATCGTCATGGCGACGGCGTTCGTCTCCCTGCCACTCGTCATCCGCGAGGTCGTGCCGGTGCTGCGCGAGATCGGCACCGAGCAGGAGCAGGCCGCCCGCTCGCTCGGCGCCAACCCCTGGCAGACCTTCTGGCGGATCACCCTGCCGGGCATCCGCTGGGCGGTCGTCTACGGCGTCGTGCTGACCCTCGCCCGTTCGCTCGGTGAGTTCGGCGCCGTCAAGGTCGTGTCGGGCAACGTCCTCGGCGAGACCCGGACCGCCACGCTGGCCGTGGAGGAGAAGTACCTCAACTTCGACGTCGAGGGCGCCTACGCGATCGCGTTCCTGCTCGCCAGCGTCTCCGTCGTCTGCATCGTCGTCGTCCAGGTCCTGCGCTCCCGCGCGGACCGCCACTGAGAGGGAAGGCCCCATGAGCATCGAGGTCGCAGGCGTCAGCAAGCGGTTCGGCGACTTCGTCGCGCTCGACGACGTCGACCTGTCGATCCCCACCGGCCAGCTCACCGCCCTGCTCGGACCGAGCGGTGGCGGCAAGACCACGCTGCTGCGGATCATCGCCGGCCTGGAGAGCGCCGACTCCGGCTCGGTCGTCATCGAGGGCGTCGACACCACCGGCGTGCCCGTGCAGAAGCGCAACGTCGGGTTCGTCTTCCAGCACTACGCCGCGTTCAAGCACCTCAGCGTGCGACGCAACGTGTCGTTCGGCCTGGAGATCCGCAAGCGCCCGAAGGCCGAGGTCGAGGCCAAGGTCGATGAGCTGCTGCGGCTCGTGCACCTCGAGCAGTTCGCGGACCGTCGCCCGACGCAGCTCTCGGGCGGACAACGTCAGCGCATGGCACTGGCTCGCGCCCTCGCCATCGAGCCGTCGGTGCTGCTGCTCGACGAGCCGTTCGGCGCGCTCGACGCGAAGGTCCGCAAGGAGCTGCGGGACTGGCTGCGCCGCCTGCACGACGAGATGCACGTGACCACGGTGTTCGTCACGCACGACCAGGAGGAGGCGCTCGAGGTGGCCGACTCGATCGTGGTGATCAACGACGGCCGCATCGAGCAGGTCGGCACGCCCGACGACCTCTACGACAAGCCGGCGAGCGACTTCGTGCTGTCCTTCCTCGGTCCCGTGACCAGGCTCGGCGACCACCTGGTGCGCCCGCACGACATCGAGATCTCGCGCTACGAGCAGGCGGCGGTCACGGTGGGCACGATCACCCGCTGGACGCGGATCGGGTTCGAGGTGCGCCTGGAGGTCACGCCCGAGGACGCCCGCCAGCCGGGCCCGGTGCTCGTCAGCCTCACCCGCACGGACGCGACGGCCCTCGGGCTGCACGAGGGCGACCGGGTGTGGCTGCGCCTGCGGCCCGGGGCCTCCTGACCCGCACCGGCACCGCCACGACCGCGCCGACCGCGGTCAGGCAGGCGGCAGCCGCGAACGCCGCCTCGTGCCCGACGCCGCCCACGAGGGCGCCCGCGAGGGCCGAGCCGAGGGCCTGACCGAGCACGAGCACGACGAACAGCAGCGCCGTCCCCGACGCCCCGCGCCCCTGGTCGACGTCGAGCGTCCAGGCGATGAGTGCGCCCGTGGCGGCGACGAAGCCCCACCCGAACACCGCGCACGCGACGACGGCGACGACCGCCGAGCCGGACCCCAGCCCGAGCGCGAGCGTCGCGGCCGCGGTGACGCCGCAGGTGAGTGCCCACGCGGTGCGTGGAGAGCGCCGGCCCAGCCGGCCTGCGGTGGCGACGACGGCGGTCCCGCCCACGCCCAGCGCGATCCAGGCGACGACCGACGTGGTGGTCCCTCCACCCGCCTCGAGGACCACCACGCGACCGTAGCTCCACACCGCAGCGGA
The DNA here is from genome assembly GCF_001628525.1 of Aeromicrobium sp. REDSEA-S38_B2. Taxonomy (NCBI): domain Bacteria; kingdom Bacillati; phylum Actinomycetota; class Actinomycetes; order Propionibacteriales; family Nocardioidaceae; genus Aeromicrobium; species Aeromicrobium sp. REDSEA-S38_B2. Next base: position 15,200 of record NZ_LUNH01000091.1, read on the forward strand.
ACCGGCACCGAGGAGCAGGCTGGCGGCCACCACGCGCCGGTGCGCCGACCACCAGGAGCGCGGCAACGTCACGCTCGGGGCCTGCTCCCCCGTCCCTCCACCCCGCGCGGCCAGGAGCACGAGCGCCGCGACGGCGAACGTGAGCAGACCCGACCACGCCCACGCCGCGCGCCAGTCCGGGAGCAGCGTGAGGGCCAGCGCGCCGGCCACGACGAGCCCCGGCCCGGTGCCGGCGTTGACCGTCGACTGCGCGGACGGGTCGCCCGCCACGACCGGGTCGCGTCGCAGGACCTCCACGAGCGCCGGCGACACCACCCCGGCGCCCACCGAGGCGGAGACCGCGAGGACGGCGAACGTCGGGGCGTCCGGGGCGACCGAGAGCCCGAGGGCCCCTCCCCCGGCCGTCAGCGCGGCGACGACGACGAGCGTGCGGGCCCGCCGCGTGGCGAGCACCAGCCCCAGGAGCGCGCCGAGGCAGTAGGCCAGCGAGGCGCCGCTCGACACCAGTCCCGCGGCCGCGGTGCCCAGTCCGAGCTCGTCCTGGACGTCGGGCAGGTAGAGCCCGGTCGCGAGCCGGACGAGACCGTAGGTCGCGGCCACGAGGGCGAGACCGCCGGGCACGAGCAGGACGGATAACGAAAACGTACGTTTCACTTTCGTGAGTCTAGGCTGGCTCTATGGCCCTGCGCACCTCGACGGAGACCCGGCTGCTCGACGCCGCCGACGAGCTGTTCTTCACGGGCGGCGTGGCGGCGACGCCGGTCGACGCAGTCCTCGCCCGGGCCGGCGTCTCCGCGGCCACGCTCTACCGAGGCTTCGCGAGCAAGGAGGCCCTGCTCGCGGCAGCACTCGAACGTCGCCACCGGGCGTGGACCCAGACCTGGGACGACGCGGTCGAGCGACAGACCACGCCGCAGGCCAGGCTCCTCGCCGTCTTCGATGCGCTCGAGACGTTCCGCCACGGGCCGCTCGGCTCCCGGTGGTGCGCGTTCCTCGGGACCGCAGCGGAGCACGTGTCGCCACCGCCGGAGCTCGCCGCGGCACTCCGGCTCGAGACCGAGCACCTGCGCGACCGGCTGGCGGAGCTCGCCGAGGAGGTCGCGCCTGGTCGCGGGGAGCAGCTCGGTGAGCAGCTCCTCCTGGTGGTCACCGGCGACCTCGCGATGCGTCTGCGCACCCCCGGACGGAGCACCGACGTCGCCCGTGCCGTCGCCGCCACCCTCGTGCGCGCGGCCTGAGCCGACCGCGGCCCTCGCCGTCGCGTCAGACGGTGCGGCGCTGGGCCAGCAGGCCCGCCAGGAAGATCAGGAGCCCGGCGACCGCCAGCGCGGCGCCGACCAGGCTCGGGGCGCGGTACCCGTAGCCGGCGGCGATGACGACGCCGCCCAGCCAGGCACCCAGCCCGTTGGCGATGTTCAGCGCCGAGTGGTTGAGCGCTGCACCGAGCATCTGCGCGTCGCCTGCGGCGTCCATGAGCCGGATCTGCAGGCCGATGGCCACGAGGCTGCCGAGGGCACCGATCGCGAAGATGCCGAGAGCGGCCGGTACGACGAGCCCTGCCGTCTGGTGGAAGACGACGAGCACGGCGATCGTCGCCACGAAGCCCCAGATCACGAGCCGCGGGACGTCCCAGTCGGCGAGCGGTCCGGCCAGCCACGAGCCGAGCACCGACCCGATGCCGAAGGCCAGGAGGAACCAGGGGATCGAGGAGTCCGCGAGGCCGGTGACGTCGGTGACGATCGGCGCCACGTAGCTGTACATGGCGAACAGTCCCCCGAAGCCGACCATGCCGGCGGACACGGCGAACAGCACCTGCGGACGCTTGAGCGCCGACAGCTCGCCGCGGATGCTGGCCGTGCGGTCGGCCGCCTGGTGCGGCACGAAGAGCAGCATCATCGCCGCAGCCAGCACCGCCAGCACGACCACCGCCCAGTAGGCGGCCCGCCAGCCGAGCTCCTGGCCCAGCCAGGTGGCGGCCGGCACGCCGGCCACGGTGGCGACGGACAGACCGAGCATGACGCGGCTGACCGCGCGACCGCGGCGGTGTGGCGGCACCAGCGAGGCGGCGAGGAGCGAGGCGACGCCGAAGTACGCGCCGTGGGGCAGGCCGGCGAGGAAGCGTGCGGCGAGCACGGGCACGTAGCCGCTCGCCAGCGCCGTGACCGCGTTGCCGACGCCCAGGGCGAGGATCAGGCCGACCGCCAGCTCACGGCGCGGGAGCCGCGCCCCGAGGGCCACGATGACGGGCGCACCGACCACGACGCCGAACGCGTACGCGGTGATCACGTGCCCGGTGGTGGGGATCGACTCGTCGATGCCGGCGGCGATCTCCTTGAGCAGACCCATCGTGACGAACTCGGTCGTGCCGATCGCGAAGCCGCCGAGCGCGAGGGAGATGATGGCCAGCCCCACGTGCGCGGCGCGCGGGGTGCTCGTCTCGGGCGCTGCCAGGTCCACGGAAGAAGTCACGTGAAGAGCCAAGCACCGCCCCTCGGCGTGTTGTTCCCGGTGTGGGCGACGTCATGCGGACGCTGCTCCCGTCGTCGCCGCGCCGTGAAGGTATCTGGCGACTTGTCCAGCGAGACACTCCGCTGGTCGAGTAGCGGCCACGCGCGACGAAGGAGCGCCGTGGCCGCGTATCGAGACCACCCGGCAACGGCCCAGCGCGGGCCAACCC
>NZ_LUNH01000092.1:0-44382 GCF_001628525.1 Aeromicrobium sp. REDSEA-S38_B2
CGCAAGGATCTGCGTTCGTGCGCTGGGACTCCAAGGCTTCTCCGTTTGCTACGGGATCCCGTCACCAACGCAGAAGCGTTCGACCGCGGGCGCACGAAGGAAGAATCGTGGGTGCCCTTGGGGGTGGGGTGGGCAGCACTTCTCCCTTCTCGTGGACCGTGCCACGGGAAGGGAGAAGCGCTGCCCACGTCTGACCCGCTAGCGGTGGATCTGCCACCTCTAGAGCGCTCAGAAGGTGGCAGATCCACCGATGGGACGCGCAAACGCAGAATCCTTGCGCCCACCGCAAGCCATAGCCCGAGAACCGGAGCCGCCGCGCCACCCAGCCGCCCGGTCGAGGCCCTTTCGGAGCGCAGGACGAGTCGAAGCCGCGCAGACGCAGCCCCACCCCGAGTCGAAGCCGCGCAGACGCAGCCCCACCCCGAGTCGAAGTCGCGCCAACACAGCCGCAGGTCGAGTCCGACCCGCAACGATGCAGCCGCAGGTCAAGCAAGCCGCGCCGACGACGTCAGACGTCCAGGCCCGGCTGCTGCACGGCCTGGCGGTGGACGATCGCCATGCGCTGGAAGACGGTGACGAGGCTGGCGAGGGCGAGGGCCCACAGGGTCACCTCGCGCAGCACGGGGAGGTCGAGGAGGCCGGAGAAGCCGGTCATGACGAGGATGGCGACGAGGCGGTCGGCGCGCTCGGCGATGCCGCCCTTGGCCTGCATGCCGAGGCTCTCGGCGCGGGCGCGTGCGTACGACGTGAGGCTGCCGAGCACGAGGCAGGCGAGGCTGAGGCCGAGGTACAGCTCGGCCGGGCCGAGCGTCGACTCCGCGTCGGGGCGCGTGTAGTAGAGCAGCAGGCCGCCGAAGACGGCCGCGTCGCCGACCCGGTCAAGCGTGGAGTCCAGGAACGCGCCCCACTTCGACGACTGCCCCGACTTGCGGGCCATGTAGCCGTCCATGAGGTCGCTGAACACGAACGCCGTGACCACCATGACGCCGATGAAGAACTGCCCGCGCGGGAAGAACCACAGGGCGCCGGCGCTGACGCCGAGCGTGCCGACGATGGTCACGTGGTCGGGCTTCACGCCGAGGCGCAGCAGGAGGTCGGCCAGTGGGGACCACACGTTGGTCCAGAACTGGCGGAAGCGTTCGAGCATCAGACGTCCCCAAGGGTGGTCGAAGTGGTGGTGGGGGCTGCGGGCCAGGCCTCGGCCAGCAGGTCGCGGGTGTCCTCGAGCAGCTGCGGCAGCGTCTTGGTGCGGCCGAGCACGGTCATGAAGTTGGCGTCGCCGGACCAGCGCGGCACGACGTGCTGGTGCAGGTGCTGCGACAGCGACCCGCCGGCCACGCCGCCCAGGTTCAGGCCGACGTTGAACCCCTGCGGTGCCGACACGGCGCGGATGGAGCGCAGCGCCGTCTGCGTCAGGGCCGCGACCTCGGCGGTCTCGTCGGCCGTGAGCTCGGTGTAGTCGGCGACGTGCCGGTTCGGCACGACCATGAGGTGCCCGGGGTTGTACGGGTAGAGGTTGAGCACGACGAAGCAGGTGGCACCGCGGTGCACGACGAGCTCGGACTGCGCTCCCCCGGCCGCGATGCGGCAGAAGGGGCAGGTGTCGTCGGGCTCGGGCTCCTCGCCGCGCACGTAGGACATGCGGTACGGCACCCAGAGACGCTCCAGGCGGTCGTCGAGGCTCACCCGACCCACCCTAGACGAGGGGTTCACCGCGGCTGCCGGGACCGACGCGGTGGTGCGAAGTCAGCGGTTCTGGATCGTCCAGCGGCCGCGCGCCACCACGATCTGATGCATCGAGCCTTCGTAGGACGGAGCCCAGATGGTGAGTCGGTACTGACGCGTGTGTCGAGTGTCGTTATCCAGGCGGAGGCGGACCCGACCGTCCTTGCCGATCGTGCGCTCCGGCCCGGCGGACGACCAGCCGTCCCGGGTCCTCAGCTCGAGCCACGCCTTCAGTCCCGCTCCGTCCTTCACCGTCACGGTGCGGGCGACGGGGTGATAGGCCCGCGCTCGCGTGGTGCGCGAGGGGAACGAAGGGCGCGGCAGCGGTCGGACTTCCGCCCTGACCCGACCCGCTGGCTCGGTCGCGGTAGCGGCGGAAGCGAGCTCGAAGCGGCCGCCGGCACGCATGACGTGCTCCTGTCGCCCGATGCGGATGTGGGTGCCACGAGTGAGCACGACGTCGGACAGGGTCGTGGCCGCGCGCGCACCCCACCCCGTGAAGCGCGCGGTGACGATCCTCGAGGGACCGTCGAGCTCGACCGGGCGCCAGTACTCCTGCTGCTGCGTCACCACGAGCTTGAAGCGCGTCCCGCGAGGCATCCACCACACGTCCTGACGGCGACGACCCTGCGAGTAAGCCCGTGCTTCCGGCACCGAGACGCCGAGCTTCGTGTCGTCGGGAACGAGGGTGACGGTCGCGGTGTCGGCGACCTGGCGCCGTTGCCCCGCTCGGACCTGCTCGACGGTGAGGGAGTAGGGGCCGGTGGTCGGCGGATAGGTCATCAAGCTCCAGACACGACGTTCCACGTCGACCCGGCCGAGTAGCGTGCGCTGACCTGTGATCCCGTGAGTTGCCCAGACCTCCAGCTGCACGTCGCGCGCTGGCGCCTCGGTGCAGGCTCCGGACTCGTCGGCCACCTCGTAGAGCGGCGAGAGCCCCAGCACGTCGACGCCCTGAGACCACTTCTTGGTCGTTGGTGCGCTGATCTGCACCGAGGCTTCACGCAGAAGGGCGGAGCGGGACGGGTGGTAGAAGACGGACGCGTTCAGGTAGTGCCACGTGTCGCCGACCAGGACGAGGAACCGGACGTGGCCATGCCCCGTCTCACCCAGCGATGCCTCCACGGGTGGCGGGACGGCCAGGCCGTCCTCCCGCACGGCCACGGCGTCCGTGGAGACGTACGGACCGTTCGAGCTGGTGCGGTACTCCCACCGAATCAGCTGGCCGATGCGCGGCCCGTCAGCCCCGACGGAGCGCACGACGGGAAGCTGCAACGGGTCGGCCCACTCCACGCATCGGGTCCGTGGCCCGATTGGGCCGATGTAGGCATCCCCAGCGGCGGCAGGTGCAGCCGCAGGCCCGAGAAGGCCGACGGCAAGCAGGAGGGCGAGGCACAGAACGAGCGGGCGACCGTTGACTCCTGCGGGGATGCGTCTGCTCACGGCGCGACCCTAGGGCCACGACGTCGCTCCCGTCCCCGGATCACCGGGAACGGGGGCGAGCGCCGTACGGACGCGCTGGTGTCGCTCAGACCTGCTCGCGCGACGCCACCGCCTCGAGGATGCGGCGCACCGCGTCGTCGACGGGCACCCCGTTCTCCTGCTCGCCGTTGCGGTAGCGGAACGAGACGGCGTCGGCCTCGATGTCGCGGTCGCCGACGAGCAGCATGAAGGGCACCTTCTGCGTCTGGGCGGTGCGGATCTTCTTCTGCATGCGCTCGTCGGAGTCGTCGACCTCGAAGCGGATGCCCGCACCACGGAGCCGCTGGCCGAGCGTGTGCAGGTAGTCCGAGTGCCGTTCGGCGACGGGGATGCCGACCGCCTGGACGGGCGCGAGCCACGGAGGGAAGGCGCCGGCGTAGTGCTCCACGAGCACGCCGAGGAACCGCTCGATCGAGCCGAACTTCGCGGAGTGGATCATCACCGGCTGCTTGCGCGTCCCGTCGGCGGCCACGTACTCCAGGTTGAACCGCTCCGGCGACGGCTGGTTGAAGTCGTACTGCACGGTGCCCATCTGCCAGGTGCGACCGATCGCGTCGCGCGCCTGCACCGAGATCTTCGGGCCGTAGTAGGCCGCTCCACCCGGGTCGGGCACGAGCTCGATCCCGGTCTCCGCGGCCACGTCGGCGAGCACCTGGGTGGCGAGCTCCCAGTCCTCGTCGGACCCGATGAACTTGTCCTTCGACGCGTCGCGGGTCGACAGCTCGAGGTAGAAGTCGTCGAGGCCGAAGTCGCGCAGCAGGCTGAGCATGAAGTTCAGCAGGTGACGCACCTCGTCGGGCGCCTGCTCGGGGGTGACGTAGGAGTGCGAGTCGTCCTGGGCGAACCCGCGCACGCGCGTGAGGCCGTGGATGACGCCGGACTTCTCGTTGCGGTACACGTGGCCGAACTCGAAGAACCGCAGCGGCAGCTCGCGGTAGGAGCGCTGCCGGGAGCGGTAGATGATGTTGTGCATCGGGCAGTTCATCGCCTTGAGGCGGTAGTCCTGGCCGTCGACGTCGAGCGCCGGGAACATCCCCTCGCCGTAGTACGGCAGGTGGCCCGACGTGTGGAACAGGCCCTCCTTGGCGATGTGCGGGGTGCCGACGTACTCGAAGCCCTCCTCGATGTGCCGACGACGGACGTAGTCCTCCATCTCGCGCTTGATCACGCCACCGCGCGGGTGGAAGACGGGCAGGCCGGAGCCGATCTCGTCGGGGAAGGAGAACAGGTCGAGCTCGGTGCCGAGGCGTCGGTGGTCGCGACGCTGCGCCTCCTCGAGGCGGTGCAGGTACTCCTCCTGCGCCTCCTTGGTGGGCCAGGCGGTGCCGTAGATGCGCTGCAGCTGCATGTTCTTCTCGTCGCCGCGCCAGTACGCGGCGGCCGAGCGCATGAGCCGGAAGGCGGGGATGCGCTTGGTCGTGGGCAGGTGCGGGCCGCGGCAGAGGTCCTTCCAGGCCAGCGATCCGTCGCGCTTGACGTTGTCGTAGATGCTGAGGCCGCCCTCGCCGACCTCGACGCTCGCGCCCTCGGTGGAGCCGGCGCTCGACTTCAGGCCGATGAGCTCGAGCTTGTACGGCTCGTCGGCGAGCTCCTCGCGCGCGGCGTCGTCGCTGATCTCGCGACGGTCGAAGCGCTGGCCCTCCTTGACGATCTTCTTCATGCGCGACTCGATGGCCTGCAGGTCCTCGGGCTTGAACGGCTCGGCGACGTCGAAGTCGTAGTAGAAGCCGTCGGTGATCGGCGGACCGATGCCGAGCTTGGCCTCCGGGAACAGCTCCTGCACGGCCTGGGCCATGACGTGCGCGGTGGAGTGGCGCAGGATGTCGAGGCCGTCGGGGCTGTCGAGCGTCACCGGGACCACGGTCTGGCCCTCGGCGAGCAGCGTCGACAGGTCACGCAGGTCGCCGTCGATGCGCGCGGCGACGACGTCGGGCTGCTCGGCGAAGAGCTGCCACGCCTTCGTCCCCTCGTCGACGGTCTGGGGTGCTGCCTCGGCCCCCGCCTGGGCGGCGACGTGCACGGTGACGGACATGGCGGTGCTCCATTCTGGTCCCGACGACCCCTACGGCTGGGCCGTTCTGCTTGCCCTCACCCTAGGGCCTGCGCAGGATCAGGAGTCCCGCTGGCCCCACGGGGAGCCGTAGGCGGTGAGCAGCTCCAGGAACGGCACGGCGTCGAAGGCCTCGGGGCCGAGCACCCCCGCGCCGCTCCAGGTGCCGTCCGCGAGCAGCTCGAGCGCGACCACCGGGTTCACGGCGGTCTGCCACACGACGCACTGGTGCCCGTACTCCTGCATGGCCCACTCGTTGTCGACGACGTGGTACAGGTACGTCTCGCGCTGCTGCCCGTCCTTGCCGGTGCCGGTGATCCAGAGCCCGGCGCAGGTCTTGCCGGTCATGCGCGGGCCGATGGTCGCGGGGTCGGGCAGGCAGGCGGCGACGACGTCACGGGGCGAGACCTCGACGGGTCCGTCCGCCGACGGCACGCGGACGGCGGTCGTGCTGTCGAGGCCGACGTCGTGCAGGGCCTTGAGCACGTTGATGAAGTCCTCCCCCAGCCCGTACTTGAACGTGACCCGCTCGGCGTCGACCCAGCGCGGCATGAGGAGCACCTCCTCGTGCTCGACGTTGACGCACTCGACGGGCCCGATGCCCTCGGGGAAGTCAAACACCTCGGGCTCGGAGAACGGGGGCGTCACGAACCAGCCACCGTCGGGCTCGTCGGCGCGCGCCCTCTCCCAGACGACGGGCGGGTTGAGGCACTCCTCGATCGTCGTCCAGATCGAGAACGACGGCGCGAACACCTCGTTGCCGTGCTCGTCGTGCACCGCCAGGTTGGCACCGTCGCGGGTGCCCAGGTCCCGGATCTCGCTGAACAGGTGGTCGGCCGCGTACCGGGCGAAGACGTCGGAGAGGCCGGGCTCCACGCCCATGCCGACGAGGGCGAGACGGCCGGCCGACTCCCACTGGTCGGCGACGGCGAACTGGTCGTCGCCGAGCTTCTTGCCGACCTTCGCGTAGGGCTCCTCGGGGTGGCGCACCGACAGCGACATCGCCATGTCGAGGTAGTCGGCGCCGGCGGCGAACGCACCGTCGAAGATCGACATGACGAACCGCGGGTCGACGGCGTTCATGACGTGGGTGACGTCGTGCTCGCGGCACAGGGCCGCGACGTCGTCGGCCGACGATGCGTCGACGCGTGCTGCCACGAAGCGGTCGTCGTCGAGGGCGTCGACGGCGGCACGGGCGCGCGCCTCGTCGTAGTCGGCGACGACCACGAGCTCGAAGAAGTCGCGACGTGCGGCGATGGCCGTGAAGGCGGCGCCGACGCCGCCGGAGCCGACCAGCAGGATCTTCATGTCTCTCCTCGGAGATGTCCCGGGGTCGGGACGGAGTGCAGTGGTGGGGCGGGGTGGTGAGCAGGTGACGGGGCGCGACGACGGCTCAGTCGAGGGCCGCTCCGGGACGCGTCGGGCCGAGCGCCGCCAGCGCCACCTCGTCGGAGACGGTCTCGAAGCCCTTGCGCGTGAAGAACGTGGTGCCGACGGTGAACCGCCAGACGAGCATGAGCACCAGCCCGAGCACGAGGAAGACGACGGCGATCGCGAGCGGCAGCCCGACGCCGAGCACCGACGAGCCGCTGTAGGAGGCGCCGGGGTCGGAAAGGTCGAGCACGGACTCGTACAGGAGGTAGAAGAGGGTGCCTGCGCCGACGAGCGGACCCACGCCGATGAACAGGAACGCCTTGACCGACGTGAAGAGCCGTCGACGCCAGTAGATGGCGCACGCCAGGCCGGTGAGGCCGTAGTAGAAGGCGATCATCAGCGACAGCGCCGAGATCGAGTCGAACAGGAAGTTGTCGCTGATCGCGCTCGCGCCGACGTACCAGGCGATGGCCACGGCGCCGATGAACCATGTGCTGAACGACGGCGTCCCGTACCGCTCGTGGATGCGGGCGAACACCTTCGGGAACGCCCCGGCGCTCGCCATCGAGAGCGACACGCGCGACGCGGGGAGGATGGTCGTCTGCGTCGAGGCGATGCCCGAGGTGATGATCGAGAGCAGCAGCACGAAGGCGAACGGACCCATGACGAGGTCGCCGACGGCACCGAACAGCGCGTCGTCGTCCTCGTAGCCGGTGACGAAGTCGACGCCTCCGGCGGCGATGGTCACGATCCCGACGCCCAGGTAGGTCGCGACGAGGATGACGGTGCTCCAGATGCCGGCGCGGCCGGGCGTGGTGTCACCGTCGGTCGACTCCTCGGACAGGTTCACCGCGCTCTCCCAGCCCCAGTAGATGAAGACGCCGATGAGCAGGCCGCTGACGAGCTCGTGGGAGTCGAGGCCTGCGGGGCTGAGCCAGCTCCAGCTCGGGGTCGTCGCGCCGGCAGGGAGCGACCCGGTCGCGAGCCGCACGGCGGCGACGCCGACGAAGAGGAGCAGCGCGCCGACCTGCGCGAAGACCAGCCAGACCTGGAACCTCGCCGACGCCTCGGTGCCACGGACGCACAGCCACGTCATGACGACGACGATGGCCACGGCGATCGTCACGACGACCGGGCGGTTGGCGGCGAGCGAGTCGGCGCCGACCATGACGAAGAGGTAGCGCGCGGCGACGTCGGCGAGGGAGCCGATGACGAGCACGCCGGTGGTGAAGACGGCCCAGCCGCCCATCCAGCCGATCCACGGGCCCATCGCCCGGGTGACCCACGAGAACGTCGTGCCGCAGTCGGTGTCGGCCCGGTTCATGTAGAGGAACGCACCGGCGATGAGGAACATCGGCACGAACGACAACCACAGCACCGCCGGGGCGTGGATGCCCGCCACCACCACCATCGAGCCGAGCACCGCGGCGATCGAGTAGGCCGGTGCGGTCGCGTCGAGCCCGATCGACAGACCTTCCCAGAAGCCGATCGCGTTGGCCTTCAGACCCTTGCTGCCCGTGGGGGCCACGTCGGCGGCTCCCGGTCCCACGTCCTGCGCCATGGGTGCTCCTCTCCCGTCGACTCGTTGCAGGAACTCTGCACCCGCTCGACGGAATCCACAAGAGTCGTCACACGATCGTTACGTCTTCAGTCGCCTCGACCCTTGCATTCGACGCATTCCGTCGCGAATACTCGCAGTGATCGGAGGAACCATGACCCACCCCACGCTCGACCCCCATCGCGCCCCCAGCATCGACGAGCAGCTCGCGCGACGTCAGAAAGCCGCGCGCGACCACCTCTGGATGCACTTCGCGCCCCTGAAGGACGCCGACGCCGCGGACGTGCCCGTGATCGTGCGGGGCGAGGGCTGCTACGTCTGGGACGACCGGGGGCGGCGCTACCTCGACGGACTCGCCGGTCTCTTCGTCGTGCAGGCCGGCCATGGTCGGCGTGAGCTCGCCGAGGCGGCGGCCCGCCAGGCGCAGGACCTCGCGTTCTTCCCGCTCTGGTCGTACGCGCACCCCACGGCGATCGACCTCGCGGAGCGGATCGCGTCGCTGGCGCCCGGCAACCTGAACCGCGTGTTCTTCTCCAGCGGCGGCGGCGAGGCCGTGGAGACGGCGTGGAAGCTGGCGAAGAACTACTTCAAGCTCGTCGGCAAGCCGATGAAGCACAAGGTGATCAGCCGCTCGGTGGCCTACCACGGCACCACGCACGGAGCGCTCTCGATCACCGGCCTCCCGACGCTGAAGCAGCAGTTCGAGCCGCTCGTGCCGTCGACGTTCCGGGTGCCCAACACCAACCACTACCGCGCCCCGCAGCACGCCGACGACCTCGAGGCGTTCGGGCGCTGGGCGGCCGACCAGATCGAGGTGGCCATCGAGGCCGAGGGTCCCGAGACGGTCGCCGCCGTGTTCCTGGAGCCGGTGCAGAACGCCGGCGGGTGCTTCCCGCCGCCGGCCGGCTACTTCCAGCGCGTCCGCGAGATCTGCGACCGCCACGACGTGCTGCTGGTCTCCGACGAGGTGATCTGCGCCTTCGGACGTCTCGGCACCACGTTCGGGGCCGAGCGCTACGGCTACGTGCCCGACATGATCACCTGCGCGAAGGGCCTGACGTCGGGCTACTCCCCCCTCGGCGCGACGATCGTCAGCGACCGCGTCGCCGAGCCCTTCCAGCGCACCGGCGAGATGTTCGCGCACGGGTACACGTTCGGCGGGCACCCGGTCTCCTGCGCCGTGGCCCTGGCCAACCTCGACCTCTTCGAGCGCGAGGGCCTGCTCCAGCACGTGCGGTCGACGGAGGGCGCGTTCCGCAGCACCCTGGAGCGGCTGGGCGACCTGCCGATCGTCGGCGACGTGCGCGGCGACGGCTTCTTCTACGGCATCGAGCTGGTGAAGGACAAGGACACGAAGGAGACCTTCACGTCCGAGGAGTGCGACCGGCTCCTGCGCGGGTTCATGTCGCACGCGCTGCTCGACGCCGGCCTCTACTGCCGCGCCGACGACCGGGGCGACCCGGTCGTCCAGCTGGCGCCGCCCCTGGTGGCCGAGCAGGCCCAGTTCGACGAGATCGAGCAGGTGCTGCGTGGCGTGCTGACGGAGGCGTGGGTCAAGATCTCCGCATGAACGTTCGCCAGTCCCCCGCCGTCCCCGAGGCGACACCGTGAGCGCCCCGGTGCTCGACGAGGTCGCCAAGCGCATCATCGCGCTGCTGCAGGTCGACGGCCGCATGTCGTACGCGGCCATCGGCAAGGAGGTGGGGCTGTCCGAGGCCGCGGTGCGCCAGCGCGTGCAGAAGCTGACGGACTCCGGTGTCATCAACATCGTCGCGGTCACCGACCCGATGCAGCTCGGCTTCGCGCGGGAGGCCCTCATCGGCATCCGCGGCAAAGGTCCGCTGGAGCCGCTCGCCGAGAGCCTCGCCGAGATCCCCGAGGTCGACTACGTGGTCATCACGGCGGGCTCGTTCGACATCATCCTCGAGCTCGTGTGCGAGACCGACGAGCACCTGCTGCAGGTGCTCTCGGAGAACATCCGCGCCCGGGACGACGTCGTCAGCACCGAGACGTTCACCTACCTGAAGCTGGTCAAGCAGACGTACACGTGGGGCGTCCCCGACTGACCTGACGTCGGCGAGGCGTCACGAGGCCCCGACGCGCAGGCGCGGCGTGGGCAGGAGCAGCGCGCCCGGCGCTCCCTCGGGCACCACCGGCCGGTGGGGGGCGACGGCGTCGACCCGGCGGTACGCCGAGCCCAGCGGCGGACGCGGGTCGGGCTCGCCATGGTTGGGCCAGAACGACATCGCCCGCTCCGCCTGGGCCGTGATCGTGAGCGACGGGTTGACCCCGAGGTTCGCGCTGATCGCCGAGCCGTCCGCGACGTGCAGGCCGTCGTGCCCGAACAGCCGCTGGTAGGGGTCGATGACGCCCTCCTGCGGGGTGGTGCCGATCGGGCAGCCCCCGATGAAGTGGGCCGTGAGCGGGATGCCGACGAGCTCGCCGACGGAGCCGCCTGGCACGCCGTCGAGCTTGTCGGCGATCTCGCGGGCGACGTGGTCGGCCACGGGGATGTGCGACGGGTTCGGCGCGCCCGTGCCCTGCCTGCTGCTCATCCTCAGGCCGAACGGACCACGCTTGAGGAACGTCGTGACGGAGTTGTCGAGCGACTGCATGACGAGCACCACGACCGACTGCTCGGCCCAGCGGCGCGGGTCGTGCAGGCGCAGGGTTCCGCGCAGCCCGAGGCCGCGGTAGCCGCGCAGCACCTTGCGCAGCTGCGAGCCGCCACCACGGTGGTCGGCCAGCGCCATGTTCATCAGGCTCAGCGCGCCCGACCCCCGGCCGTAGCGGACGGGCTCGACGTGCGTCTGCGGGTCTGGGTGGAACGACGACGTGATCGCGACGCCGGGCGTGACGTCGGCGTCCTTCGCACTCGCGCGGGCCGAGAGCACCGCCTCGGAGTTCGTGCGGCTCAGCTCCCCCAGCCGCTCGGAGATCTCCGGCAGCGAGCGACGGCGGAGCCGGTGCAGCAGGTCCTGCGTGTTGAGCGCGTTGCCCGCGAAGACCACCTGGTCGGCACTGAAGCGACGACGCCGCAGCCGGTTGCCGGTGCGTCGCGTGTGCACGACGTAGCCACCGCCGCGCCGCGGACGCACGTCGGTCACCGTGGTGAGCGGGTGGACCTGGGCGCCGCCCCGCTCGGCCAGGTGCAGGTAGTTCTTCACGAGCGTGTTCTTGGCGTTGTGCCGGCAGCCGGTCATGCACGCGCCGCAGTCGGTGCACGTGCGGCGCGTGGGCCCGGCGCCGCCGAAGTACGGGTCGTCGACCTCCTCGCCGGGACGGTCGCCGAACAGCACGCCGACGTCGGCGGCGTGGACCGTGTCACCGACGCCGAGCCCCTCGGCGACCTCCGCCATCAGCCGGTCGGGCAGGGTCGTGCGCGGGTAGGTCGCGACGCCGAGCATGCGGCGAGCCTGGTCGTAGTGCGCGGCGAGCTCGTCGCGCCAGTCGGTGACGTGCGCCCACTGCGGGTCGTCGTAGAAGCCGTCGAGCGGCTGGTAGAGCGTGTTCGCGTACACCAGGGAGCCGCCGCCGACGCCGGTGCCGCTCGCGATGAGGACGTCCTTGAGCGGCGTGATGCGCATGATGCCGAAGCAGCGCGCCCACGGGGCCCACAGGTAGCGACGCAGACGCCACGACGTCTCGGGCAGCTCGTCGTCGGCGAAGCGTCGACCGGCCTCCATGACCCCGACGGAGTACCCCTTCTCGGTGAGCCTGAGCGCGGTCACGCTGCCGCCGAACCCGGAGCCGACCACCAGGACGTCGTAGTGCTTCATGCCTGGCACCGTACCCGCTTGTTGACACTTTGCCAATAGCGTTGTTCACTCGTCCTGTGACCGCCGTCTCCCGCACCCGTCTCGAGCCCGACGCCCGGCGCCGCCAGATCGTCGAGGCCGCGCGCACGCTCTACGCCGAGCGCGCCTACGACGACGTCTCCCTCGCCGAGCTGGCGCGTGCCGCCGGCGTCACCCGCGGGCTCCTGCACCACTACTTCGGGTCGAAGCGCGAGATCTTCCTCGCCGTCATGCGCGACTCCACGCTCATGCCCGAGACGGAGCTGCCGGACCTGCTGCACCTGCCGCTCTCCGAGCGCGTGCGCGTGACGATGGACTGGATCCTCGACGCCGCGCAGACGTACGGGCAGGCCTGGGTCGCGGCGTCCGGCGCCGCCGAGCTGCACGGGGAGTCCGACCTGCAGGTCGTGGTCGACGAGGCCGACGACCGCGCCGCCCGTCTCGTGCTCGACGCCGTCGGGCTCCCCGACTCCCCCGTGCTGCGGGCCCGGCTGCGGGCCTCGGCCGCGTACGTGAAGGCGCTGTGCCGCGAGTGGCTCCAGCGGGGCACGCTGACGCGCGACGACGTCCTCGACCTGCTCACCACCCACCTCGTCCACGTCCTGGAGGGCTCATGACGTCCGTCGGCATCATCGGCTCGGGCTTCGGCGGCATCGCCGTGGCGGCCGAGCTCCTGCAGCACGGCCACGCCGACGTACGGCTGTGGGAGCGCGGCCACGACGTCGGCGGGGTGTGGCGCGACAACACCTACCCCGGTGCCGGCTGCGACGTCCCCTCCCCGCTGTACTCGTTCTCCTTCGCCGTGAACACCGAGTGGTCGCGCCGGTACGCGCTGCAGCCCGAGATCCACGCCTACCTGCGGCGCACGGCCGACGACCTCGGCATCACGCCGCTCGTGCAGCTGCGCCGCGAGGTCGTCTCGGCGCACTGGCACGAGACCGACCAGCAGTGGGAGGTCGGGTTCGCCGACGGCTCGCTCGAGCGGGTGCAGGTGCTCGTGAGCGCCGTGGGGCAGCTGTCGGAGCCACGGCTGCCCTCCATCCCCGGCATCGACGACTTCGAGGGCGACGCGTTCCACTCGGCGCGCTGGGACCACGACCTCGACCTGCGCGGGAAGCGGGTCGCCGCGGTCGGCGTCGGCGCGAGCGCCATCCAGTACGTGCCGCACCTGGCCGACGTGGCCGGCGAGCTGACGCTGTTCCAGCGCTCGCCGAACTACATCCTGCCCAAGCCCGACGGGCCGCTCCCCCGCTGGTGGCGACCGGGGATCCGGCTCGAGCGTCCGCTGTGGTGGACGTTCGGCGAGCAGTTCTCGCGCGGTCTCGACGAGGGCACGGTCGTCGGCGCCATCGAGAAGCGCGTGGCCCTCGCGCACCTGCACCGTCAGGTGCGCGACCCGCGCCTGCGCGAGGTCCTCACGCCCGACTACCCCATCGGCTGCAAGCGGATCCTGTTCTCCAACACGTTCTACCCGACGCTGGAGCGCGACCACGTCGACGTCGTCGCCGAGCGCATCGTGCGGGTCGTCCCCGAGGGGCTCGAGACCGCCGACGGCACCGTGCACCCGGCCGACGTCATCGTCTACGGGACCGGCTTCGCCGCCCAGGACTTCCTGGACACGATCGACGTGCGCGGCGTGGACGGCGAGGCCCTCGCCAAGCGCTGGGTCGACGGCGCGCACGCCCACCTCGGCATGTACGTGCCCGGCTTCCCGAACCTGTTCGTCTCCTACGGCCCGAACACGAACCTCGGCGGCGGGTCGATCATCTACATGCTCGAGGCGCAGGCCCGGCACATGCGTCAGGTGCTCGACCGGATGCGCGAGGGCGCCCACGCCACGGTCGACGTGCGCCCCGAGGTCGAGGCCGCCTACGACCGGCAGGTGCAGGAGCGGCTGGAGAAGTCGGTCTGGGGCAGCTGCGACAGCTGGTACCGCCACCCGTCGGGTCGCATCACGTCGAACTGGCCCGGGTCGACGTACCCGTACCACCGCCGGGTGCGCTCGCTCGACGTCGAGGACTTCGCGTGGGCGTGAGCTATCCCCCC
Source organism: Aeromicrobium sp. REDSEA-S38_B2 (assembly GCF_001628525.1). NCBI lineage: Bacteria > Bacillati > Actinomycetota > Actinomycetes > Propionibacteriales > Nocardioidaceae > Aeromicrobium > Aeromicrobium sp. REDSEA-S38_B2. The sequence continues at coordinate 14,033 of NZ_LUNH01000092.1, forward strand.
GAGCCGTGGGACCTGCACGGCCAGGCGGTCGCGTCGGTGTTCCTCGTGCCCGTCCGGTCGCTGCCGGCGCCGCCGCCCGGCACCCGTGTCGTCTCCGTGGCGGGGCGGGCGGTCGTGACCGCCGCCTTCTTCCGGTACGAGGAGCCGAGCCCACTCGTCTACGACGAGGTCATGGCGACCGTGCTCGTGCGCCGCGGCGTGCGACCGCGCGTGTGGATCCCATGGATCTGGGTCGACAGCGAGGCGTCGCGCGACGGTGGGCGCGCGCTGTGGGCCATCCCGAAGGACCTCGCCCGCTTCGATGTCGAGCCGGGTCGTCGGCACCGCGGCGACGGCCTCGCGAGCGTCGAGGTCGCGCGCACGGTGGGCCTTCCGGGTCGTTGGCCGCTCTCGTTCCGCGTGGTGCAGCGACGGGGCGGGCGCTCCGTCGTCACGTCCGTGCGCGGACGCCTCCGCGCACAGCTGCTGCGCACGTCGTGGACGTTCTCGGGCCCGTTGTCGCTGCTCGCGGGACGGCGTCCGGTCGTGTCGGTACGGGCGTCGAGGTTCCGGCTGCTCTTCGGTCGCGGCTGACCTCGGCTCGCACGTCGTCGCGTTCCACGGCACGGTGGTCCCATGGCTGAGTACCGACTGACCACGGAGGACGGCGACGTCGTCGCCGAGGAGACGCTCGAGCACGACCAGGCGGCCGTCGCCTGGCGCTCGAGCCGACCGTTCGAGGCCCCCACCCCCGGCGAGGGCCGCGGGCTGCGCCTCGAGCGTCACACCGACCGCGGGTGGGTGCGCCTCGACCCGCTCGGCACGGCCGAGACCACCTGACGCCCCCCTCCCCCGGCTCGCGGCCTCATCCCGCGGGAGGGGGCTGCTTGGTCACGCTCACCCAGCCGACGGGCTCCGCGACGACCTCGAGCTCGTCGGGCGCGAGCTCGATGGCCGACGCCGCGTTGCCGACGGCCGGGTAGACCGTCGGGAACCGTCGCAGCGACTCGTCGAGGTGCACGGCGGCCCCCTCGGGGTTGGCGAACGGGCACACACCGCCCGCAGGGTGGCCCGTGAGCGCCTCGACGTCGTCGGGCTTGAGCATGCGCGCCTTCAGGCCGAACGTCGCCTTGAAGGCCGCGTTGTCGACCCGCGCGTCGCCCGCGGCGACGACGAGGATGCTGGTGCCCGGCTCCCGTCCGTAGAAGCCGAGCGTCTTCGCGATGCGCGTCGGCTCGACGCCGAGCTCCGCGGCCGCCAGCTCGACCGTCGCGCTCGACCCGGACGTCTCGACGACGTCGCCGTCGCGTCCGAAGCGGGCGAGGTGGGCGCGGGCGCTCTCGATCGACATGCCGGCCATCGTAGGAGCGCGGGGCGAACGACGAGGCCCCCGGCTCGAGAGCCGGGGGCCTGCGTGTCGGTGGGCGATACTGGGTTCGAACCAGTGACCTCTTCGGTGTGAACGAAGCGCGCTACCACTGCGCCAATCGCCCGGGGACGTCAGAACCTTACTCCACCCCGTCTCGAGGTCGAGCTACGGGTCCGACGTCTTCGCGGCCTCCCGCGTCCAGATGGCCTGCGCACGCTGCGTGACGGGCCCGGGAGCCGCGGCGACGGGTCGTCCGTCGACGTGCGAGATGGCCTGGATGTCGCGCGTCGTGCCGACGAGGACGACCTCCTCGGCGTCGGCGAGCACCTCGATCGGCGCGTCGCGCTCGACGACGTCGAGCTCGTCGGCGAGCCACTCGAGCGCCAGCGCCCTGGTGATGCCGGCCAGGCAGCCCGACGCGAGCGTGGGGGTGACGAGGGTGCCGTCGAGGACGTACATGATGTTCGAGCCCGTGCCCTCGCACAGGTGGCCCTGGGTGTTCGGCATGACCGCCTCCGACGCGCCCGCGGCGCGTGCCGCCTCGATCATCCTGGCGTTCTCGGCGTACGACGTGGTCTTGAGACCGGACAGCGCGCCTCGTTCGTTGCGCGGCCACGGCACCGTGATGATCGTGGCGACCGACGGCGGCTTCTGGGCCGGCTCGGTGACGACGACGTGGGTGAGCCCGTGGTCGCCGCGGGGCGAGCCGAGCGGACCCCGACCCGACGTGACGGTGATCCGCACCCGCCCGAACGGGAGGTCCTGGCCGTCCAGGGTCGCGTCGATCCCCTCGCGCAGGAGGCCGAGGTCGGGCCGACCGATGCCGAGCCCCTCGGCGGAGCGTGCGAGCCGGTCGAGGTGACGCGTGAGGGCGAACGGCTGCCCGTCGTCGACGGCGACGGTCTCGAACACGCCGTCGCCCACGACGAGCCCGTGGTCGAGCACGCTGAGGGCCGGTTCGTCCGGTGATTCCAGCAGTTTTCCGTTCAGCCAGGCACGCATGGCCCCACCCTAACGCGCCCGTCCGGACCCCCCTGTTTGGCCGCCGCACGGGCATGTACTAATGTTTCATCTCGCGCCGGGAACGGTGCGAATGCGGACATAGCTCAGTGGTAGAGCATCACCTTGCCAAGGTGAGGGTCGCGAGTTCGAATCTCGTTGTCCGCTCGGAGAGGGTCCCCATACCCATCCAGCGGTGGGTTGGCCGAGAGGCGAGGCAACGGACTGCAAATCCGTGTACACGGGTTCAAATCCCGTACCCACCTCGATCCCCAACAGAACAGCACCACCCACGGGCGATTGGCGCAGCGGTAGCGCGCTTCCCTGACACGGAAGAGGTCACTGGTTCAAACCCAGTATCGCCCACCAGCAGAAAGCCCCGGAATCCCAAGGATTCCGGGGCTCTTCTCGTAGTAGCCACCCGTGCTCGCGCGGTGTCCGTGCGGCGGGAGTCTGCGCACGCGGGTCGGAGGCACTCGCCACTCGGCTGCGCCGTGCAGCCGACCGCCCGATCTGAGACCGTTCCAGCATGAGACGCAGCCCCGACGAGTCGCCCCGCTGCCGACGCAGGGGGTTGAGATCACGGGCCCGGTCGGAGATCGCCCTGGGCGTCTGCTCGATCCTCTACTGGATCATGCAGATCTGGGCGGGCTCCACGGTGGGCCGGCAACCGGGATGGCCCACATGGACCGGCATCGCCGTGGGCTTCGCTCTCATCGCCTGGGGAGTGCGTCGATACCGCGCCGACATCGACCCCCGCTCGTAGCGTCGACTCTCCTCGGCCAAGATGTTCGTCGCCCGCCACAGCGTGGATGGGTCGGACCAGGGGTGAGATTCGGCATGGCCGAAGACGTGGTCGAGCCGCCCGCCAGGCCGCTAGCCTCGTGCCGTCGCTGATCCACTCTCCCAAGGAACGATCCACGACATTGCGCCTGCTTCACGAGGAGCTGGGCCCGCGAGACGCTGTCGACGACTCTCATCTCCCCGAGAGCGTGGGCGGCGTCTCGTCGTTGGTGGCCGGTCCCCGGGCTCCCGCGGGACGGCGTCGCGCGCTCGTCTACCGTCGGTGCGATGACGACGACCGGTGACCGGGTCCTCAGGACGCCCCCGACGCTCGAGGACTATCTCCGCCTGCGGAGCACGTCGGGCCTGACCCCGAGGTCCGCGACCCAGGGTGAGGGCGCGCTGGCGGGCAGCTGGGCGTGGAGCGTCGTCGAGCACGAGGGACGGGCCGTGGCCATGGGTCGCGTCATCGGCGACGGCGGCTGGTACTTCCACGTCGCCGACATGGCGACCCTGCCGGAGCACCAGGGTCGCGGGCTGGGGCGTCTGGTCCTGACCGACCTGCTCGAGCAGATCGCCGAAGTCGCTCCGCCCGACCCGTACGTGACGCTCATGGCCGACGCCCCCGGGCGCCGGCTGTACGCCTCGATGGGGTTCGTCGAGACGGCGCCGAGGTCCCTTGGCATGGTCCTCGTGCACGACCTGCGGCCGGGCTGATCGTCGCGCACGCGGCCCCCGAGCGCAGCCAGGGCGCTTCGGCCGAAGCCGCCCCAGCCGCTCGCACTCGGGGCTCCTGGGTTGAACCCGACGGTGCTGTGTACTGCCTTCCCCCATGACCTGGTCCCACGCGGCGTGCGAGTCCGTCTGCGATGTGATCTCCACCACGTGTCGACAAGCGGTCAGAGCGAGAGGAGATGGGCCCGCGCGGCGACGAGGACCACCGGACGCCTCGCGGGCCTCATCAGACGACGGGCTCGACCTCGGGAATCGGACCCACCGCCAGGTCCGGCCGCCATGCGCTGCGGACCGGGCCGGCGCTCAATCTAGAGGTCCCCGGGTCGTTGCGGGACGAAACCGCACAATGTTCATCCGGCGTGTCGCGACGACGAGGGGACCGATGCCGACCGGCAGGGTCCCAGGAATGGGAGTGCGGCCCTCCGGGACCTCTGCTTGAGTGGAGGCCGTCGACGTCGGTCGGTGCGCCCGTGGCGCACCACCCGTCGACACGGGAGCGCGTCGGCCAGGGGCGACGCTGACCGACTCGGGGCGTGACGCGGGGAGCCGTCGCGCCCCGAGCCGTCCCGGTCGTCCGTGTGCGACCGGCCTCAGCAGTCGTCGTTGCGCCAGCCGCCGTCCTCCCGGACCCAGGGCTGGTCTCGTTCCGACAGCGACTCGACGTCGAGCTCGTACGACACCGTGCCGCGTGCGCCGTCGGCTGTGACGTCGACGTCGCGCAGGGGGTCGTCACCGTCGAGCTCGGTGGCCTGGCTCGTCATCCGCCGGAACTCGGCGAACGGCAGCTCCTCACGGCACCGCGCGGACAGAAACGCGTACGCGTCGTCGGCGCGACCGCCGTGGAAGGCGTCGACGTAGCGGACGACGGCCTGCTCGAGCACCTCACCCTGCGCACCCGACGCCGACTCCGCCGGCCCCGGCTCCGTGGCGATCGGCGCGGACCCACCGCCGGACCCGCCGCAGGCCGTCAGGAGCAGCAGGGGGACCACCGCGACCGCGACCAGACGACGCCTCATGCGGGGAGCGTACGTCGAGCCCGGTCGCGACAGAACGCCCGAGACGCTGGCATCGCGCTGCGCACGACAGCGGCCCCGCCACTGGCGGGGCCGCTCGTCGTCACACCGACATGCGAGATGCGGGGCTGGTGTGAGGCTGGCCCGGTCCGGGAAACTCACCGAACCGGTGCGCTCGACGGTACGCAGGTCTGCTGCATCCGCATCTCGAGGACGAGCCGTTCCGCTGCGCATTCGACCACGTGTTCGACTACCATCGTCCGGGTGAGCGCCCACCCCCATGACACGCCGCGCTCCACGGCAGCCAGGCCGTCGCCGGAGACGTCGTCGGTCGAGCGCGCGCGTCACGTGTGGGTGGCGCCGTCCGCGCGCCAGGTCGACCTGCGGCCCTACCCCGGCCTGCTCGTCACCTGGCAGCGCCGCGACGACGGCTGGTGGGCGTACGTGGTCATGCTGCTGCCGACGGGCGCGCTGGTGGCGAACTGGGTGTCTGCGTCGTTGCTGCGTCCCGCTCGAGGCCCGGGCCCGTCCTGACGCGATACCGCCGGGCGGCCGTCGAGCTGCGCAAGCCGACGGCCGGACCCGGCGTAGCTCCAATCTAGGTGCGTCTGCCAGTACCGCAACCCGGAGCGACGTCAGGTGCGCGAGACGGAGCGCCAGGTGAAGGTGCCGTCGGCCGACGTGATCCGCACGATCGCGTCGGCCACGACCACCGACGGCTGCGCCGCGTAGGCGACGGCGCAGCTGAACCGCGTGCCGACCGCTGCCGGGACCGATCGGGGGCACGAGACGACTGTGGGACGACCCTGGGCGTCGAGCGATGCCTTCACCTGCGCCGACACCGCAGCCGTCGACCGGACCGTCCGCGAAGCAGCGGGCGCGGGTCGGGCGGGGCGCGGAGCCGTCGACCGGGTCGGGGTGGGCGACGCGGAGGGGGTCGGCGAGGCCGACGGCGACGGGCTCGCCGACGGGGAGGGGGTCGCCGAGGGCGACGGCGACGCGGAGGCGGCCGGCTCGGCCGCCGGCGAACGCGTCGGCACGACCCGCTCCCCCGCGGCTCGCTGGTCGTCCCCCTCGGTGCCGTCGGTCCCGAGCCACGACCGCAGCCCGAACACGCCGCCGGCGAGCACGAGGACGGTCAGCACGAGCGCGGCCAGGACCTTCTTCGACGCGCCCACGTCACTCCCCCTGCGACACGGGCTTGGAGTTCCAGGTGAAGTGGCCGTCGGGGCCGTCGATCTTGACCGCCGCGACCGCGACGGCCGCCGTGTTCGGCTGGTTGGCGAAGAACACCTGGCAGTCGAAGGCCGTGCCGATCTTCTGCAGCACCCGGTCGGGGCACTCGACGCGGGTCGGCTGACCGGCGTTCTGGTCCAGACGGGTCTTGATCGACTGCTCGATCCGCGTGGTGGTCATCTTGGTCGGCGCGAGCGACGGGCTGGCCGACGCCGACGGTGTCGGGTCGGCGCTGGAGCCGGATCCGCCGTCGTCGTCGGGGCTGCACGAACGCAGCGCGAAGAGCAGCGCTGCGACCCCGAGCAGCACCACGACGAGGGCCGCGACCTTCCGCATCTTCTTCACGGGCGACGATTCTAGCGGTCGGGACGGGGGTGGCGGTCCTCGTCGAAGGAGGCGTTGATCGCAGCGCCGATGAGCACGGCGATGGAGATGACGTACAGCCACAGCAGGACGGCGATGGGCGCGGCGAGCGGACCGTAGATGGAGGTGCCACCGGTGGAAAAGCCGAGCGCCCACCGCACGAGCAGGCTGCCGCCGATCCACAGCCCCATCGTGAAGAACGCACCCGGCAGCCCGGACCTCCACGACACCTTGACCGGGACGGCCAGGTGGTAGAGCGACGCGAGGAAGCCGACTGAGACGAGCAGCACCGCCGGCCAGTACAGCGGCTGCAGGACGGCCAGCTGCGAGGGCACGACCGACGCCGCCACCTCCGGGCCGGCGAGCACCAGCGGCACGACGACGATCGCGATCGCGAGGGCGACGACGTACAGCGAGAACGACAGCGCCCTCGTCTTGACGATGCCGCGCACGCCGCCGAGGCCGTAGAGGATGGAGATGGTGTCGAGGAAGACGTTGAGCGCCCGCGAGCCCGACCACAGCGCGAGCACGAACCCGATGGAGACGACGTCGATGCGCCCGGACCTCAGCACCTCGTCGAGCGTGGGCGCGATGACCTGGTCGACGGTGCCCTGCGTGAGCGCCTGGGACGAGAGCTCGAGCACCCGGTCCTTCAGTACGTCGACCTGGGCGACGTCGTAGCGCTCGGCGACGAAGCCGATCGTGCCGGCGAGACCGAACACCAGGGGCGGCAGCGACAGGATCGCGAAGAACGCCGCCTCGGCCGCGAGGCCGGTGACCCGGTGCTGGATGCAGCGGGAGACGGTGCGTGCCGTGACTCGCGCCAGCCGGTCCACGGCCGCCGGGCGTCCTACCCGTTCAGCCGCCATGCCCCTACGGTATCGACATGCATCCCTTCCGCCGCGCACCCTCGACCCGGGCGATCCCGCTCGTCGCCCTCGACGCGGGGGCAGGCACGAGGTGCCTCGCGACCTCGGTGCGTCGCGTGACGGGGACGGCCCGGTGAAGCCGCTCGCGCTGGCCGCGGTGGCCTCGGCCCTGACGACGGCGGTCGCGGCATGGGCGTTGCGGGCCACCGACGCGACGACGGCCGTGGCCGCCGTGGCTGCCGTCGCGGTGGCGACGGCATGGCTCGCGCGCTTCCACGACGGGCCGACCGGCTCGGGAGTCGCCCTCGCCGGTCCCGTGCAGCTGACGGCACTCGCCCTGGTCGGACGCGCGTCCGCTGCGGGCGCCCTGCCCGTGGTCGCCGCCCAGGTCGTGGGTGCGGTCGCGGCCGGGGCGGCCGTCACCGCCCTCGACCTGCCCGGCGGGAGGTTGGTCTGGGACGATCCGACGCTGCTGGCCGGGGGCGTCCTCGCGGCCGTCGTCGGCCTGCTCACGGGGTGGGCGACGCTCGCCGGCGACCCCGCAAGCCCCGCCTGGCAGGTGGTCGGTCCCGTCTCCGCCGGGGGCCTGCTCGGCGTCGGCCTGGCCGCCGCGGCCCAGCCCGCCGCCGTCCTGGGACTGGCGACCGCCGGCGTCGTGGCGTGGCCGCTGGCGCTGGTCGTGGCCGTCGGAGCCCTACTGGGCGGCCTGCTGGGCACCTTCGTCGTCTCGTGGGTGTCGCCGCACGCCGAGTGACCCCGGTCACGCCACCGTCTGCGGTCGCACCGGTTTCGACGCGTCTATCCCACGATGTGGACGCATGGACCACATAGTGAGATCCGCAGTTGTGGGGCGTCCACGGGCTGGCAACACTGTCCGCATGCTGATCGCGCACCCGCTCTGGCTCGTGGGACGTCTCCACGTCGACCTCGGTCGTGCGCGCACCATGGCGTGTCGCTGACCCACCGCGCCCGCACCCACCTGCCGCGACGCGCGACGCCCGTCCGTCCCCGACCGGCCGTCGCGCGTCCTCCCCGAGGACTCCCATGACGTCGAGCACCACCACGCCCCCCTCCCGTCCGGCCCGCCGCCGTCGCGGCGAGGGCCAGTGGGCGTTGGGCTACCGCGAGCCGCTCAACGCGAACGAGCAGTCCAAGAAGGACGACAACCCGCTGAACGTCCGCGCCCGCATCGAGAACATCTACGCGCACCGCGGCTTCGACAGCATCGACCCCGGCGACCTGCGTGGACGCTTCCGCTGGTGGGGGCTGTACACGCAGCGCAAGGCCGGGATCGACGGCGGCAAGACCGCGACGCTCGAGCCGGAGGAGCTCGACGACCGCTACTTCATGCTCCGCGTGCGGATCGACGGCGGACAGCTGAACCTCGCGCAGCTGCGCACCATCGCCGACATCTCCGTGGAGTTCGCGCGCGACAGCGCCGACCTCACCGACCGCCAGAACGTCCAGTACCACTGGATCGACGTGCGCGACATGCCCACGATCTGGGAGCGGCTCGAGGGTGTCGGCCTGTCGACGCAGGAGGCCTGCGGCGACTGCCCGCGCGTCATCCTCGGCTCGCCCGTCGCGGGCATCAGCGCCGACGAGATCATCGACGCCCGCCCGGCCATCGAGGCCGTCGAGAGCCGCTACATCGGCGACCGCGCCTTCTCGAACCTGCCGCGCAAGTTCAAGTCGGCGATCAGCGGACACCCTGGGCACGACGTCGTCCCGCAGATCAACGACATCGCCTTCATCGGCGCCGAGCACCCCGAGCACGGACCCGGCTTCGACCTGTGGGTCGGCGGCGGGCTGTCCACCAACCCGATGCTCGCCCAGCGGGTCGGCGTCTGGGTGCCGATCGACGAGGTGCCGGAGGTGTGGGAGGGCGTCGTCAGCATCTTCCGCGACTACGGCTACCGCCGGCTCCGCTCCCGCGCCCGCCTCAAGTTCCTCGTGGCCGACTGGGGCATCGAGAAGTTCCGCGAGGTGCTGGAGACCGAGTACCTCGAGCGCACCCTCGTCGAACTCGACGCCCCCGAGGTGCCGGCCACGCCCGTCGACCACGTGGGCGTGCACCGCCAGAAGGACGGCCGCTACTACGTGGGCGTCGCCGCGACGGTCGGTCGCATCTCCGGCACGCTGCTGAACCGGGTGGCCGACGTCGTCGAGGCGCACGGCTCCGACCGCGTCGCCACCACGCCCATGCAGAAGCTCGTCGTGCTCGACGTCGAGGAGGACCGCGTCGAGTCGCTCGTCGAGGCGCTGGCCGAGCTGGGCCTGCACGCGCGGCCGTCGCAGTGGCGTCGCAACACGATGGCCTGCACCGGCATCGAGTACTGCAAGCTCGCCATCGTCGAGACGAAGGCCCGCGCGGCCGACCTCATCGGTGAGCTGGAGAAGCGCGTTCCCGAGCTCGACGCCCCGATCACGGTCAACGTGAACGGCTGCCCGAACTCCTGCGCCCGCATCCAGACGGCCGACATCGGCCTCAAGGGCCAGCTCGTGCTCGACGAGAACGGCGACCAGGTGGAGGGCTTCCAGGTGCACCTCGGCGGTGCCCTCGGGCTGGAGGCCGGCTTCGGCCGCAAGCTCCGCGCCCACAAGGTGACCGGCGAGCAGCTGCCCGACTACGTCGAGAAGCTGTCGCGCACGTTCCTGGAGCAGCGCGACGCCGACGAGTCGTTCGCGCACTGGGTCGCCCGCGCCGACGAGGAGGTCCTGCGATGAGGGCGACGCCGTTCCACTGTCCGTACTGCGCCGACGAGGACCTGCGTCCGCACGGCGAGACCCACGGCGAGTGGGAGTGCCGCAGCTGTCTGCGCGCCTTCCGGCTCGGCTTCATCGGACTCCTCTCCCCCACCCACACCAGCACCACCGACCCCTCTGGAAGGAGGACAGCATGACTGCACCAGCGTTGATCGCCCTGGCGCACGGCAGCCGCGACCCGCGGTCCGCCGAGACCATCACTGCCCTGACGGAGCGCGTGGCGTGCATGCGTCCCGACCTCCGGGTGGCCACCGCGTTCCTCGACCACTCTGAGCCCGACCTCGACGCCGTCGTCGACCGTCTGGTCGCCGAGGGTCACAGCGAGATCGTCCTCGTCCCCCTGCTGCTCACCGAGGCCTACCACGCCAAGGTCGACGTGCCGGAGGCCGCGAAGGCGGCCCGCTCCCGTCACGAGGGGCTGCAGATCGAGGTGACCGACGTCCTCGGCATCGAGAACGCGTTCTTCCACGTGCTCGACCGTCGGCTGCGCGAGGTGCTGCGCGAGAACCGGGTGCGCGAGCTCGACGCCCTGGTGCTCGCGGGTGCCGGCTCGTCCGACGCGGTCGCGAACGCCACCATCGCCCGGGCCGCCCGCGCCTGGGGCGCGCACCACAAGCTGCCGACGATCGCTGCGTTCGCGTCGAGCGCGCCGCCCGCCGCGGGCGAGGCCGTGCGGGCGCACCGCGCCGACGGTCGCCGCAACATCGCGGTCGGTCAGCTGATGCTCGCACCGGGCTTCCTGCCCGACCGGGTGAAGGAGCTGGCGTACGAGGCCGGCGCCGTCGCCGTCGCCGAGCCACTGGGCGTCTCGGACGAGGTGGCCGAGGTCATCCTGGCCCGCTACGCGGTCGGGGCCGTCGAGCTGGTCTCGCTGGACGCGCTCTTCGCCTGAGCACCCCCCGGCACTGGTACGACACCGCACGACCCACCGCCGGACCCTCCGGCGCACCGGGCCCGCACCCCGGGGACTAGCGTTCCCCGGGTGCGGGCCTGGTTGCGTCTCGGGATCCTCGTCGTCGTCGCGTCGACGGCGCTCGAGCTCGCCCAGGTGCCGTCGGCACTCCTCTTCGGCGGACTGCTCGGCGCCCTCGTGTACGCACTGCTCGCCCCGGGCCGGCTCGCGCCCCGACCGCTGGACGCACCCCGCTGGGTCTCTCTCACGGGCCAGGGCGTCGTCGGCACGATCGTCGGTGCCTCGGTCGACTGGGGGACGTTCACGTCGCTCGGCTGGTCGTGGCCCGTGGTCGTGGCGGTCTCGGCCTCGACGATCGTCGTGAGCGTCCTGGCGGGGCAGCTGCTGCGTCTGCACCGCGGTGTGACCCCCGTGACGGCTGCCTTCGCCTCGATCGCAGGCGGCGCGTCGGGCATGACGGCCCTCTCCCGCGACCTCGGCGCCGACGACCGGGTCGTCACCGTGCTGCAGTACCTGCGCGTCCTCGTGGTGCTGTTCAGCCTGCCGCTCGTGGTCGGGCTCGTCTTCCACGAGCGCGGTGGTGCAGCCTCCGGCGGGTTCGTCCTCGGCAGCGGCCGCGACCTGCTCTACTGCGCCCTCGCCGTCGGCTCGGGGCTGCTGCTGGGGCGCGTCGCGCACCTCCCGTCGCCGGCCATCCTCGGCCCGGTGGTCACCGCGGCGGCGCTGCACGCCGTGCCGGGGTTCACCGACGCGGTCGTGCCGACGTGGGTGGAGGGCCTCGGGTACCTCGCGATCGGCGTCCAGGTCGGGCTGCGGTTCACGCTGGAGAGCCTGCGGTCGATCGCGCGGATGCTCCCGACCGCTGCCGTCTCCATCGCGCTCACCATGGTCACCTGCGCGGGACTGGGCCTCGCCCTCGCGGCGGCGACCGGGACGAGCCGGCTCGACGCGTACCTGGCGACGACGCCCGGCGGCCTCTACGCCGTGCTCGCGACGTCGACCTCCACCGGCGGCAACGTCACCTTCGTGACGGCCGTCCAGCTGCTCCGGCTGCTGCTGGTGCTGCTGCTGGCTCCGGCCCTCGCCCGGCTGCTGCGCCGGGGCTGACGTCAGCTCGACGCAGCGAGCCGGGCGCGCTGCTCGTCGACGTCGTAGTCGGCCTCGGGCCAGGTCAGGTCCAGCGCGCGCAGGTGCTCCAGGAGCAGCCGGCCGACCGCCCAGTTGCGGTACCACTTGCGTCCGCTGGGCACGACGTGCCACGGGGCGACGTCGGTCGACGTCCGCTGGAGCACCAGGTCGTACGCGTCCTGGTAGTCGTCCCACAGCTCGCGCTCGTCGATGTCGCCCGGGTTGAACTTCCAGTGCTTCGTCGGGTCGTCGAGCCGGGCGAGGAGTCGAGCGGCCTGGTCGTCGGGACTGATGTGCAGCAGGCACTTGAGGACCGTGCCGCCGGACTCGACGTACCGGCGCTCGAAGGCGTTGATCGCGTCGTAGCGTCGCTCGACCTCGTCGACGTCGGCCAGCCGGCGCACGCGCCCGATGAGCACGTCCTCGTAGTGGGAGCGGTCGAATACGCCGAGCTCGCCGGCCGACGGCAACCGTCGCTCGACCCGCCACAGGAAGTCGTGGGCGAGCTCCTCGGGCGTCGGCTTCTTGAAGGAGGCGATGCGGACCCCGAGCGGGCTGACCAGACCGACGACCTTCTCGATCGTGCCGCCCTTGCCCGAGGTGTCCATGCCCTGCAGCACGACCAGGACGGAGCGCGGGTCGCCCGTCGTGCCGTGCGCGTGCAGACGCTCCTGCAGGTCGGCCAGCTCGGTGCCGAGCTCGGCGAGCGCGGCCTTGCCGGCCGCCTTGTCGCCGTCGAAGCCGGGGGTCGAGCGGGAGTCGACCTCGGCGAGGCTGCTGACGGCGGACAGCGTGCTGCTCAGGCTCTGCGACATGGCGCCACCGTACCTAGGGTGGGCGTCATGGCCACGCCGACGATCGACCGTGCACTGTACGAGTACCCCGACCTCGAGGAGGGCCGCGCCTGGGTGCGGGTCAACTTCGTCAGCAGCGTCGACGGCTCGGCGGAGGGGGCCGACGGGCGGTCGGGGTCGCTCGGCACCGACGCCGACCAGGCCGTGTTCGGGCTCCTGCGCGAGCTGTGCGACGTCGTGCTCGTGTCGGCCGGCACCGCCCGGTCGGAGGACTACGGACCGATCGACGACGGCGTGCTCGCGCTCGTCAGCCGCAGCCTCGACGTGCCCGACCGGTTGAAGGTCCCGGGCGTGCTCGTCATCGCGCCAGGAGCCGCCGACGGGGAGCAGGTGGTGGCGCTCGAGGGCGCGGGCGTGGAGGTGCTGCTCACCGGTGAGGACGAGGTCGACTGGCCGCAGGCCCTTGCCGAGCTCGGCCGTCGCGGCCTGCAGCGGGTGCTGTGCGAGGGCGGCCCGTCGTTGTTCGCCGGACTCACGGCGCTCGACCTGGTCGACGAGCTGTGCCTGACCGTCTCCCCCGTCCTCGTGGCCGGCGACGGTCAGCGCATCTCGACCGGCGGGGAGCCGGCGGAGGTGCCGCTGCGGCTGGCGCACGCCGTCGACGTCGACGGCACGCTGCTCACGCGCTGGGTGCGGCAGGGACGCTGACCCGCTCGCCTGGCACGACCGTGAGGTCGGGGGCGAGGTGGCCGAACGGCACTTCGTCGTGCTCCCCCAGCGCCGCGAGCACCGACGGCAGCATCGCCTGCGCCGTCCGCTTGTAGCCGAGCGAGCTGGGGTGGAAGCGGTCGAGGCTGAACATCTCGTCGGGGTTCGTGATGAAGAACGGCCCGACGACGTCGGCGAGCGAGACGACGTAGGCACCGTGGCGCAGGGCCGCCTCCTGCTGGGCGGCCGCGAGCTGGCGCGAGGCCCGCGACCCGAGGGCGCGCAGGGGCTGCGGCACGGGGGTGAGCGCTCCGAGGTCGGGGCACGTGCCGACGACCACCGCGGTGCCACGACCTCGCAGCGCCGAGACGCAGGCCTCGAGGTGGCGCACCGACTCGACCACCGGCACCCGGTGCGTCACGTCGTTGCCGCCCACGACGACGACCGCGACGTCGGGCGTGTAGTCGGGCGGGAGCGACGCGAGCTGCTCGGCCAGCCGGCTGCTCTCGGACCCCACCACGGCGGCGGTGCGCAGGCGCACGGCGCGCTCGGTGCGCTTGGACACCTGCCGGGCGAGCCGCGCACCGAGCGTGCCCCGCGGTCCGTCGGCACCCAGCCCCGCGGCGATCGAGTCGCCCAGCATGAGCAGGTCGATGGTGCCGCCGTGCCGCTCCTTGTAGACGCGGTCGGCAAGGGGTGCGTCCTCGCCGAGCGGCTTGCCGATCGCCGCGCGCGCGAGCGCGGCCTGGTGCTGCAGCACCGCCCGCGCCCCCCACGCCGCGGCCGCCCCCGCCGTCGCGGTCACCAGCAGACCCGTCGCCACCGTCCTCGTCACTCCCACGAGGACGTTCCTCCCACACCCGTGTGAACAGGTGGTCTCTTGCACCTGAACGTAGGCTGGAGACATGAGCGACCAGGCGGGCAAGACCAGCTACGACGTCGAGAAGTCCAACGAGGAGTGGCGCGCCGAGCTGAGCGCCGCCGAGTACCACGTGCTCCGCGAGGCCGGCACCGAGCGGCCGTTCAGCTCCCCCTTCGAGACGGACCCGACGGAGGCCGTGTACGCCTGCCGCGCGTGCGGCTCCGAGCTGTTCCGCAGCGACACCAAGTTCGACGCGCACTGCGGCTGGCCTGCCTTCTACGCCCCGCTCGCGGAGGACCGCGTCGAGTACATCGAGGACCGCTCGATGGGCATGCGTCGCGTCGAGGTCCGCTGCGCCACCTGCGGCTCCCACCTCGGCCACGTGTTCGAGGGCGAGGGCTTCCCCACCCCCACCGACCAGCGGTTCTGCATCAACGGCATCAGCCTGACCCAGGTCCCGGTCTGATCCCTCGGCAGTCGACGGAAGATTCCCAGGTGGACCTGGGAATCTGCAGCGCGCACGGCTTGCTTCCCGTGCGTGGCTGAGATTTCCGTGCCTCGCTGGAGCTTCCGAGGTCGACCTCGGAATCGCTGCTACGCGCGGTGCACTTCCCGTGCCTTGCTGAGCTTCCCGTGCCCTGCGGGGAGACATCCCAGGTCGACCCGGAAATCTCAGCCACGCACGGCTTGCTCTCCGTGCGTGGCTGAGATTTCCGTGCCTCGCTGAAGATTCCCAGGTCGACCTGGGAATCCCCGATCAGGGCCAGAGCGCGGTGAGGTCGGCCGGGTCGTGGCGGCGGCCGGTGTAGAACGGGATCTCCTCGCGCACGTGGCGGCGGGCGGTGCTGGCGCGCAGGTCGCGCATGAGGTCGACGATGCGGTGCAGCTCGTCGGCCTCGAACGCCAGGATCCACTCGTAGTCGCCGAGCGCGAACGACGCGACCGTGTTGGCGCGGACGTCGGGGTAGGGGCGGGCCTGCATGCCGTGCTCCTTGAGCATCGCGCGACGCTCCTCGTCGGGCAGCAGGTACCACTCGTAGGAGCGGACGAACGGGTACACGCAGACCCAGTCGCGCACGGTCTCGTCGGCCATGAACGCGGGCACGTGCGACTTGTTGAACTCCGCAGGACGGTGCAGGGCGGTCTGCGACCACACGGGCGCCATCCGCGAGCCCAGCGCGGTCCGCCGGAACGCGTTGTAGGCGGCCTGCAGCGCGTCGGCCGACGACGCGTGCCACCAGACCATGAGGTCGGCGTCGGCGCGCATGCCGCTGACGTCGTAGAAGCCGCGGACCACGACGTCCTCGTCGGCCAGACGCTTCACCAGGTCGTCGACCTCGGCGGCCTCCGCGGCACGGTCGGCGTCACCGAGCACCCGCTCGAGCTTGAAGACCGACCACATCGTGTAGCGGATGGTCTCGTTGATCTCCTTGGCCAGCTTTCCCTGGTTCGGCACGCTCATGGGTCCATTCTCCCCCCGCGGCTCAGCGTGCGAGGAGGCGGGCCGCGGCGGCGCGGGCCGACGCGACGACCGCCGGGATGCCCACCCCGTGGTAGGCGGCACCGCACACCTCGAGACCGTCGACGAGTGCGACCGCCGCCTCGACGGTCGCCACGCGGCCGAGGTGGCCTACGTCGTACTGGGGCAGGCCGCCGCCCCAGCGCTGCACGTGCGACGCCAGCACCGGCGGCAGCCCGCCGTACGCGGACGTCAGGTCGGCGAGCGCCAGCGCGGCCACGTCGGCGTCGTCGCGGTGGAGCACGGCGGTGTCGCCGGCCCTGCCGATCGAGGCGCGCACGACCGTGCGGTCACCCGCCCGCTCCCCCAGCCAGGCCCACTTCTGCGAGGAGATCGTCGAGCCCTTCACCACCGTGCCGTCGACCGGCGGCACGAGGAATCCCGAGCCCTCCACGTCGATCGGCCCGTCGAGCACGAACGTCACCAGCGCCATCGAGGCGTAGTCGACGGCGGCCAGCGCGAAGGCCGCCGGCGGCGCGACCTCGGCGAGCAGGCGCGCGGTGGCCGGCGCCGGTGTCGCGACGACGACCGCGTCGACCTCGTACGTCTCGATCGCCGACACCGGGCCCGCGGAGACCGTCCAGACACCGCCGTCGACCCGCACGGCCCGCACGGTCGACCGGAGCCGCACGTCGAGGTCACCGTGCTCGACGACACGCTGCGGGAGCGTGCCCACCCCGCCGACGACGCCCGCGAACACCGGCGTGGCGAGGGTGCGCGTCGTGGCCCGGGTGGCAGCGGCCCCCGCGAGAGGATCGGCGCCGAGCGCCAGCACCTGCGGCGCGGCGGCGCGCAGCGACAGGCGGTCCGCGTGACCGGCGTACACGCCGCCGAGCAGCGGCTCGACGAGCCGGTCGACCACCTCGCGACCGACCCGCGGCGCGAGGAACGCCGCCACCGACACGTCGTCGTCGGGCACCGGCTCGGCGTGCGGCACCGGACGCTCGGCGAGGATCCCCGACGCCTCGAGGGCGTCGAGGTCGGCAGGCACGCCCATGACCGTCGGCGGCAGCGGACGCAGCGCACCCCGCGTCCAGATCGCGGCCGACGTCGTCGCCGGGTGGGTCAGCTCGGCCCCGACCCGGGCGGCGAGGTCGACGGCCTCGGGTCGACGCGCCAGCATCGACTCCGCGCCGACGTCGACGCGCAGGTCGCCGACGTCGTCGACGCGCAGCTTGCCGCCCACCTGGTCGGCACCCTCGAGCACGACGACGTCGCACCCGGCCTCACGCAGGTCGAGGGCGGCGACCAGCCCGCCGATGCCGGCCCCGACGACGGCGACGCGCATCAGACGCGCTCGTAGCCGTGCACGAAGTCGACGAGACCCTTCACCGCGTCGGGGTCGGTCTGCGGCAGCACGCCGTGGCCGAGGTTGAAGACGTGCCCCCGGGCACCGCGACCGCGCTCGATCGCGGCGGCCGCCTTCGTGTGCAGCACGTCGGCCGGCGCGAACAGCAGCGTCGGGTCGAGGTTGCCCTGCACGGAGCGGTGCGGTCCGACCTTCTCGATGGCGCGATCCAGCGGCACGCGCCAGTCGACGCCGACCACGTCGGCGCCGACGTCGCCCATCTGGTCGAGCAGCTCGCCGGTGCCGACGCCGAAGTGGATGCGCGGCACGCCGAGGTCGGCGACCGACTCGAGCACGCGTCGGGAGTGGGGCGCCACGTAGGTCTCGTAGTCCGACGGCGACAGCGCGCCGGCCCACGAGTCGAACAGCTGCACCGCGGAGGCGCCGGCCTCGACCTGCACGCGCAGGAAGTCGGCCGCCAGGTGCGAGAGCCGCTCGAGCAGGTCGTTCCACAGGCCGGTCTGGGAGTACATCAGCTGCTTCGTGATCCGGTGGTCGCGCGAGGGCCCGCCCTCCACGAGGTACGACGCGAGCGTGAACGGCGCGCCGGCGAAGCCGATGAGCGGCGTGCCGCCCAGCTCTCCCACGAGCGCCCGCGCCGCCGCGGCGATGCTCTCCACGTCGTCGGGCTCGAGCCGGCGCAGCTGGTCGAGCTGTCCGCGCCGACGGATCGGGTCGGCGATCACCGGTCCCGTGCCGGGCACGATGTCGAGGTCCACCCCGATCGCCTTGAGCGGGACGACGATGTCGGAGAAGAAGATGGCGGCGTCGACGCCGTAGCGACGCACCGGCTGCATCGTGATCTCGACGACGAGGTCGGTCGTGAAGCACGAGTCGAGCATCGCGACGCCCTCGCGCACCTTCAGGTACTCCGGCAGGTGGCGACCCGCCTGACGCATGAACCAGACAGGGGTGCGGCTCGTGGGCTCGCCACGGCACGCGCGCAGGAAGTCGCTCTCGGCGAGCCGGGCGGAGGGGGAGGTGGTCACCGAGGGATTCTCTCAGGGGTGGGATCACCGTCTGCGTGTCGGGACCCGGTCGGCGCCCGGAGTGCCTACCATCGGCCTGTGGGCGCCCGCAGCGAGTTCGATCACACCCCTCCAGCGTTCGCCGCTGCCCTGGAGCAGCTGCTGGCCGCACCGGTGCGTCCCGAGGTGGTCGTCGACGAGATCCCCGCGCCCCAGCGGATCGCGCCGTTCGCGCACGCCCTGAGCGGCGACCTCGAGGTCGGCGGCGACGACGTGGCCACCGGTCGCTTCATCCTGCTGCACGACCCCGCCGGCAACGACGCGTGGGACGGCACGTTCCGCTGCGTCACGTTCGCGCGGGCCGAGGTCGAGCGCGAGATGGCCGAGGACCCCGCCCTGGCGACCGTCGGGTGGAGCTGGCTGGTCGACGCGCTCGAGGCGCAGGGCGGCACGCACACCGCCGCCAGCGGCAGCGTCACGGTCGTGAGCACCGAGACCTTCGGCGAGATGGCCGGCGACACCGGCTCGGCCCAGGTCGAGATCCGCGCGTCCTGGACACCCACCTCCGAGGCCGGAGCGCACGTCGCCGCCTGGACCGAGCTGCTCTGCACGCTCGCCGGTCTGCCTCCGCTCGCACCGGGCGTCGTCCCGCTGCAGCGTCGCCGAGGTCGCCGTTGACCTCCGTGCCCGAGGAGACGGGGAGCCCGGAGGAGCAGGCTCCTCCTCTTCCACGTCTGCAGCTGCGTGACCCCCTGCCCCCCGTCATCGACACGGTCGACGACTACGTGGCCTACTGCGCGCGTCTCGCGCTCGGCCACGGTCCGGTGGCCCTCGACGCCGAGCGGGCGTCGGGCTACCGCTACTCCCAGCGGGCCTACCTCGTGCAGGTGCGCCGCGACGGCAGCGGCACCGGCCTGGTCGACCCCATCGCCTTCGACGACCTCGTCGACCTCGACGAGGCGATCGGCGACGCGGAGTGGATCCTGCACGCGGCCACGCAGGACCTGCCGTGCCTCGCCGAGGTCGGGCTGCACCCGACCGCCCTGTTCGACACCGAGCTCGCCGGCCGGCTGCTCAACCTCCCGCGCGTGGGCCTGGCCTCCCTCGTGGAGCACTACCTCGGGCTGAGCCTGGCCAAGGAGCACTCGGCCGCCGACTGGTCGACGCGACCGCTGCCGGAGCCCTGGCTCGAGTACGCCGCGCTCGACGTCGAGGTGCTCATCGAGCTGCGCAACCTCATCGAGGCCGACCTCGAGCGCGCCGGCAAGCGCGAGTGGGCCGCGCAGGACTTCGAGGCCCTGCTGTCGTTCACGGGGGCGCCGCCGAAGGAGGAGCGCTGGCGGCGCACGTCGGGGATCCACCGGGCCCGTGGCCGACGTACCCTCGGGCTGGTGCGCGCCCTCTGGGAGGCGCGCGACCGGATCGCCGAGCAACGCGACACGACGCCCGGGCGGATCCTGCCCGACGCCTCCATCCTCGAGATCGCCCGCGAGGCTCCCCGCGACGCCTCGACGCTGCGCAACCTGCCCGTCATGCGCTCGCGCGGACCGCGCCGCTTCCTGCAGCAGTGGCTCGACGCGGTCGAGGAGGGCCTCGCCCTCCCCGACGACGCCCTGCCGCTCTCCACGCAGCACCGCGAGGGGCCGCCCCCGCCGCGCGCGTGGGCCGACAAGCACCCCGAGGCCGCGGCGCGGCTGACATCGGCCCGCGAGGCGGTCACGCGCATCGCCGAGCAGCACGACCTGCCGCCGGAGAACCTCATCTCCCCCGGCCTCGTCCGCGGTCTGGCCTGGGACCCGCCGACCGTCGTCGACGTCGTCCACGTCGGCGACGCGCTCGCCGAGGGCGGGGCCCGTCCGTGGCAGGTCGAGCTCGTCGCCGCCGACCTCGTCGACGCCCTGACGCCCTGATCGGTCACGCACCCTCAGTCGTGCGCGGGATCACCCACTGAGGCAAGGCGAACCTGAGTAGCATGTCGGTGTGCTCGCCAACTTCCTGATCGGTCTGCGCGAGGGGCTGGAGGCCAGCCTCGTCGTCAGCATCCTGCTGGCCTACCTCGTGCGCACGGACCGCCGCCGCGACGTCCGCTACATCTGGATCGGCGTGGGCGGAGCGCTGGCCCTCGTCGTGCTCGTGTTCACGGCCGTGACGCTCGCCTTCGAGCAGCTCCCCTTCGTGTGGCAGGAGGCCGTCGGCGGGACGCTCTCGATCCTCGCCGCCGCCCTGGTCACGTGGATGATCTTCTGGATGCGCCGTACCGCCCGCGGGCTCAAGCGCGAGCTCGAAGGCGAGCTCGCGACGGCGGTCGAGCTCGGACCCGTCGCCATCGCCACGGTCGCGTTCCTGACCGTCGGGCGCGAGGGCCTGGAGACCGCCGCGATCATCTGGGCCACGATCTCCGGCAGCTACACCGCCTCGCCGTTCGTCGGCGCGACCACAGGCATCCTCGTCGCGGTGCTCCTGGGCTACCTCATCTACCGCGGGGCCCTGCGCATCAACCTCTCGACCTTCTTCCAGGTGACGGGTGCCCTGCTCATCGTGGTCGCCGCCGGCGTGCTCGCCTACGGCGTCCACGACCTGCAGGAGGCCGGCATCCTGCCCGGCATCACGAACCTCGCGTTCGACGTCTCCGGTGTCATCGCACCCGACAGCTGGTACGGCACGCTCCTCAAGGGCACCGTGAACTTCCAGCCCGACCCGACCTGGCTGCAGACGATCGCCTGGGTGGCCTACGTGGTGCCGGTGCTGTGGCTCTACCTGCGCCCCCAGGCGAGCGCGGCGCCCACCGCCCCGCGACCCGACGCGCACGTCTGACGCACGCGATCTGGGTGCCGGACGACCGGGCCCCGGATACGGTGGGGCCCATGCCCGGACGGTCCGCAGGATGAGCGACTTCCATCGCCCGTCCCTGCCCGGGCAGGGACTCTTCGAGGCGCTCGCGCACGACACCGACCCGGCCGAGGTGGCCGCCGCCGGCCACCGGATCGCGCACCTGCTCGTGCGGGGACCGATCGACCGCGACGACCGCGACCTCGTCGACCGCGTGCTGCACCTGTCCGACGCCGAGGGCCTCGGCGTGATCGCCGAGCTGTGGTCGCACGCCCCGCCCGACACGCTGTCGGGCGCGCTGTGGCGGCTCTACCTGCTGCGCGAGTGGGTCCACCGCCAGCCCCGCCAGGCCGCCGCCGAGTTCGCCGCCGGGCGCGGCTTCGCGCCCGTGCACGAGATGCTCGCCGGCGTCGTCGAGCCGCCTGGCGCCGACGAGGTGGTCGACCTCGTCGACACGGTCGTGCGCGGCATCGTCGTCACCGACCTCGACGTCGTCCTCGACCGCGCGGCGGCGTTCGCGCACATCGTCGGCGTCGGCCGCGGACAGCTCGACGACGCCGACGCGCACAGCGGCGCGCGCCTGCTCGACATGGCGCTGCACCTGCGTCGGGCGGCGGCGCTCGAGCGGTCCGGCTCGCTGCACTGAGGCGCCCGCGGCGCCTCGTCCGGTCGTCGCTCGCGGCCCGCTCGAGCCGGCGTCGCAGGTCTCACGCCCACAGCGCTTGTGCGCGCCCAGGGGCCCGTTAGGCTGGTGGTCGCGCCGGGCCGCGGTAAGCCCCGGGTCCCAAAAATAGCCGCTACGAGCGGCCACGCGCCGTGAGGCGCTTCCCGGCCCGGCGCCCCATCTCCCGCACGGCCGCCGCGGGCTCAGGCCGGGGCGAAGGTCGTGTAGGACTGCGTCGGCCGGCCGATCGACGCGAGCTCCGCCAGGTCGTCCTCGGTCGGCTGCCAGGAGGCGGCGTCGGCGTTCGCCGCCACCTGCTCCGGGCGCGAGACGCCCGCGATGACGCTGCTGACGGCCGGCTGCGCGGCCAGACCACCCATGGCCAGCTCCAGCAGCGAGATGCCCCGCGCGTCGGCGAAGGACTGGAGCGCGTCGATGCGCTCCCAGTCGGCCGTCGCCAGCCGCTCGGACTGCGTCGCGAGCCGGGTCCCCTCGGGCGCGTCCTCCCCGCGCCGGTACTTGCCGGTCAGCAGACCGTAGGCGAGCGGGAAGTACGGCAGGATCCCGACGTCGAGGTGCTCGCAGGCCGGCGTCAGCTCGACCTCCGCGGTCCGGTTGTACAGCGAGTACTCGTTCTGCGCCGTGGCGAACCGGGTGAGTCCGGCGGTCCGAGCGCGCCAGTCGGCGTCGACCAGCTGCCAGGACTGGAAGTTCGAGCAGCCGACGGCGCGCACCGTGCCGGCCTGCACGAGGGTGTCGAGCGCCTCGAGCGTCTCGTCGAGCGGGGTGGCGGGGTCGGGCGTGTGCAGCTGGTAGAGGTCGACGTGGTCGGTGCCCAGACGTCGCAGGCTGGCCTCGACCGCGGTCCGGACGTAGGCGGCGCTCCCGCGTCGACCACCGTCGTCGCCGTTGCGGCCCTGCATGTCCATGCCGAACTTCGTGGCGACGACCACCTCGTCGCGCCGCGACCCGAGCGCCGCGCCGAGCAGCTCCTCGCTCGCGCCGAAGCCGTAGACGTCGGCGGTGTCGAAGAAGGTGACGCCCCGCTCGAGGGCGGCGTCGACCACGGCCTGCACCTGCGGGGCGTCGATGCGCGTGCCGAAGGCGTTGCAGCCGATGCCGACGACGGGCACCTGGATGCCGGAGTGGCCGAGGGGACGGTGGAGGAGGTCGTGGCTCATGCCCCCGAGCCTAGGCCGACGGTCCCGTCGCGCGCGTCGCCTAGACTGCACCCCATGCCCGGACCCCGCCGCACGCTGGCTGCCGCCCTGAGCGCGGCCGTCGTCGGGCTGTTCCTCGTGGCCGGGATCGGCGTCACCCACGCGGGGGCGCACCAGCGGGCCACGACGACGCACACCTCGGCTGCGTCGAGCCACCAGGCGGCGCACGTGAAGGCATCGGGCCAGCACGTCGACCAGCACCACCTCGACCTCTGGGCGCTGCCGCCCGAGAGCGCGCCCGTCGCCCCGGTCCTCGCCCGCGACACGGTCGTCGACGCAGGGGTCGCCGTGGTGGAGTCCGAGGCACCCGCCGCCGCGGGACGCGGACCGCCGACGGCCTGACGCACCTTCGTCAGCCGTCCCGTCGTCCATCCCGAAAGTCATCCATGCACCAGCGCGCCCCTCTGTGGCGTGCGATCGCGGCGTTCGCCGTGCTCGCCGCTTCCCTCGCCTTCGCCTACTTCAAGCCCGCCAACCTCGGCCTCGACCTCGAGGGTGGCACGCAGATCGTCCTCGAGACCCAGGACACCGACCGCGTCAAGGCCGACGCCGAGTCGACCTCCCGGGCCCTGGAGGTCATCCGCGGCCGTGTCGACGCCCTGGGCGTCGCCGAGCCGACCCTCGCCCAGTCCGGCGACCGCCGGATCATCGTCGAGCTCCCCGGCGTGACCGACCCGCGGGAGGCGGCCGAGGTCATCGGCCAGACCGCCCAGCTCTCCTTCCACGAGGTCCTGCGCCCCGCGCAGGAGGGCCAGGAGCCCGAGGACGGCCAGGTCGTCGCGAACGACGAGCAGGGCCAGCCGCTGCTCCTCGGCCCGACGCTCGTCGACGGCGAGGGGGTCTCCGACGCCGAGGCCGCCACGCCGCAGCAGGGCGTGGGCCAGTGGGTCGTGAACGTCAACTTCGCCGGCGAGGGCCGCACCGGCTGGCGCGACCTCGTCGCGGCCGCCTGCGCCAACACCGAGGGCGGCAACCGGGTCGCCATCCTGCTCGACGAGGACATCATCTCCTCCCCCGCCGTCCAGCCCGACTTGTGCCGCTCCGGCGGCGGCAACAGCACCAGCATCACCGGCAACTTCACCCAGGCCCAGGCCGACGACCTCGCCGTCCTCATCAAGGGCGGCGCGCTCCCGGTGCCCGTCGAGGTCATCGAGCAGCGCACGGTCGGCGCGACGCTGGGCGACGCGGCGATCGACGCGTCCATCGAGGCCGGCATCATCGGCATCATCCTGACCGGCCTGTTCATCGTGCTCGTGTACCGCGTGGTCGGGCTCATGGCGACGTTCGCGCTGGCCACCTACGCCGCGATCTCCTACGGCCTGCTCGTCTGGCTCGGCGCGACCCTCACGCTGCCCGGCCTGGCGGGCTTCGTGCTCGCCATCGGCCTGGCCATCGACGCCAACGTGCTGGTGTTCGAGCGAGCCCGCGAGGAGTACGAGAAGAACGGCAACCTGCACACCTCGCTCACGACCGGCTTCAACAAGGCGTGGTCGGCCATCCTCGACTCCAACGTCACCACGGTGCTGGCCGCCGCGCTGCTGTTCTTCCTGGCGTCCGGTCCGGTCAAGGGCTTCGGCGTCACCCTGACGATCGGCACCATCGCGTCGATGTTCTCGGCGCTGGTCGTCGCACGCGTGCTCACCGAGTTCGCGGTGAAGCGGTCGTTCCTGAAGAAGCGGCCCGGTCTCACCGGCGTGGCCTCGACGGGCCCGGTCCGCAAGTGGCTCAACGAGCGCGGCCCGAACCTAATGCGCCGCAGCGGGCTCTGGATCGGCCTCACCCTGGTCGTCGCTGGCGTGTCGATCAGCGGCATCCTGCTGCGCGGCCTGAACCTCGGCGTCGAGTTCACGGGCGGGCGCATCCTCGAGTTCTCCACCGCCCAGGCCGTCGACGTGCAGGAGGTGCGCGAGGCGGTGTCCGACGCCGGCTTCCCGCGCGCCGTCGTGCAGGAGTCGTCCGGCGACGGTCAGAGCGAGAACGTCAGCGTCCGCCTCGACGACATCACCAACGACGAGGCCGTCGAGGTCGAGGAGGCCGTCGAGTCGGTCGCGGGCCAGGCCACGAAGGAGCGCGACGAGCTGATCGGTCCGAGCCTCGGCAAGGAGCTGCGCGACAAGGCGCTCATCGCGTTCGCGATCGCCATCGCCGCGCAGATGGTCTACCTCGCCTGGAGGTTCCGCTGGACCTACGCGGTGTCGGCCCAGCTGTCGATGTCGTCGGTCGTGCTCACCGTGGTCGGCATCTTCGCGTGGTGGGGCAAGCCGATCGACGGCGTGTTCCTGGCCGCGGTGCTGTCGATCATCGGCCTCGCCGTCAACGACACGATCGTCGTGTTCGACCGCATCCGCGAGCACACGGGCGAGAACCGCGGCCGACGGCTGCGCGACGTGGTGAACGAGGCGATCCTGCAGACGATCCCGCGCACGGTGAACACCGGCCTCGGTGCCATGTTCATCCTCGCGGCGCTCGCGTTCCTCGGCGGCGACTCGCTGACCGACTTCGCGATCGCCCTCCTGCTCGGGCTCTCGATCGGCATCCTGTCGACGATCTTCACGGCGTCCGCCCTCGCCGTGAAGCTCGAGGAGCGCTGGCCGCACGACCCGGACAAGAAGCCCAAGGTCGTCGACAAGTACGCCCAGATCGACGACGGACGGAACACCGACGGCGCCGTCGTCTGACGGTTCGCCCCCGAGGGCGTCGTCGGCCCCTCCCCCGCACGGGAGGGCCGGCGACGCCTCGGCGGTTCCACGCTCGACCCGGGTGGCAGGATGAACGTCATGCGTATCGCGAACCACGTGGTCGACCTCGTGGGCGGCACCCCGCTCGTGAAGTTGTCCAGCGTCGTCCCGGCAGGATCTGCCCTGGTGGCGGCCAAGATCGAGTACCTCAACCCCGGCGGCAGCTCCAAGGACCGGATCGCCGTCAAGATGGTCGACGAGGCCGAGGCGTCCGGCGCGCTCAAGCCCGGCGGCGTCATCGTCGAGCCCACCTCCGGCAACACCGGGGTCGGGCTCGCGCTGGTGGCCCAGCAGCGCGGCTACTCCTGCATCTTCGTCTGCCCCGACAAGGTCAGCGAGGACAAGCGGAACACCCTGCGTGCCTATGGCGCCGAGGTCGTGGTCTGCCCGACCGCCGTGCCGCCGGAGCACCCCGACAGCTACTACAACGTCTCCGACCGCCTCGTCCGCGAGACCCCGAACGCCTGGAAGCCCGACCAGTACTCCAACCCCGCCGGGCCGGCCTCGCACTACGAGACCACGGGTCCGGAGATCTGGGCCGACACCGACGGCACCGTCACGCACTTCGTGGCCGGCGTCGGCACCGGTGGCACCATCACCGGCACCGGCCGCTACCTCAAGGAGGTCTCCGGCGGTCGGGTCAAGATCATCGGCGCCGACCCCGAGGGCTCGGTCTACTCCGGCGGCACGGGCCGCCCGTACCTGGTGGAGGGTGTCGGCGAGGACTTCTGGCCGAGCGCCTACGACCCCGAGATCGCCGACGAGATCATCGCCGTCTCCGACGCCGACGCGTTCGAGATGACCCGCCGCCTCGCCCGCGAGGAGGGGCTGCTGGTCGGAGGCTCCTGCGGCATGGCCGTCGTCGCGGCGCTCGAGGTGGCCGAGCGCGAGGGCCCCGACGCCGTCGTCGTGGTGCTGCTGCCCGACGGCGGACGTGGCTACCTCTCGAAGATCTTCAACGACGACTGGATGTCGTCCTACGGCTTCCTCCGCGAGCCGCTGGACGGCCACACCGACCGGCCGAGCGTCGGCGCGGTGCTGCGCCGCAAGTCCGGCGACCTGCCCGCGCTCGTGCACACCCACCCGTCGGAGACCATCCGCGACGCGATCGAGATCCTCCGCGAGTACAACGTCTCCCAGATGCCGGTCGTCGGGGCCGAGCCGCCCGTCGTCATCGGCGAGGTCGCCGGCAGCGTCAGCGAGCGCACGCTCATCAGCGCCGTCTTCGAGGGCCGGGCGTCCCTCACCGACCCGGTCTCCAAGCACATGGAGCCGCCGCTGCCGCTGCTGGGCGCGCACGAGGACCTCGACACCGCCCTGGCGACGCTCAAGGACAGCGACGCCGTCATGGTGATCGAGGACGGCAAGCCGCTGGGCGTCCTGACCCGGCACGACCTCCTGGGGGTGCACGTATGAGCGATCAGAGCGACGACCGCAAGGACGAGGCGCTGGGCTTCGCGACCCGCGCGATCCACGCCGGCTTCGAGCCCGACCCGCAGACCGGCGCGGTGAACGTGCCGATCTACGCGTCCTCGACCTTCGCCCAGGACGGCGTGGGTGGCATGCGCGGCGGCTACGAGTACGCCCGCACCGGCAACCCGACCCGCGCGGCGCTCGAGGCGAACCTGGCGGCGCTGGAGAACGGGGAGCACGGTCGCGCGTTCTCCTCGGGCATGGCGGCCACCGACGCCGCCCTGCGCACCCTGCTGCGGCCCGGTGACCACCTCGTCATCCCCGACGACGCCTACGGCGGCACCTTCCGGCTGATCGACAAGGTGTTCACCCACTGGGGCATCTCCTACACGCCGGTCGCCGTCAACGACGTCGACGCCGTCCGCGCCGCGATCCGGCCCGAGACGAAGGTCGTGTGGGTCGAGACCCCGACGAACCCGCTGCTCAACGTCGCCGACGTCGAGCAGGTGGCCGAGGTCGCGCACGCCGCGGGCGCGCGGTTCGTCGTCGACAACACCTTCGCCTCGCCCTACCTGCAGCAGCCGCTCGCCCTCGGCGCCGACGTGGTCCTGCACTCCACGACGAAGTACCTCGGCGGCCACTCCGACGTGGTGGGCGGCGCGCTCGTCACCGACGACGCCGAGCTCGACACCGGGTTCGCGTTCCTGCAGAACGGCGCCGGCGGCGTGCCGGGTCCGTTCGACGCCTACCTGACGTTCCGCGGGGCGAAGACGCTCGCGGTCCGGATGGAGCAGCACTGCACGAACGCGGAGGCGGTCGTCGACCTCCTCGTCGGCCACCCGGCCGTCGCGTCGGTGCTCTACCCCGGCCTGCCCGACCACCCCGGGCACGAGGTCGCCGCCCGGCAGATGCGTCGCTTCGGCGGCATGGTCTCGCTGCGGCTGGCGGGAGGGCGCCAGGCGGCGCTCGACCTCTGCGCGCGGACCCGCATCTTCACGCTCGCGGAGAGCCTCGGCGGCATCGAGTCGCTCATCGAGCACCCGGGGGCCATGACGCACGCGTCGACCGCGGGCTCGGTGCTCGAGGTGCCGGACGACCTGGTGCGGCTCAGCGTGGGCATCGAGGACACGGCCGACCTGCTGGCCGACCTGGAGCAGGCGCTCGGCTGACCCGCCGCCCGTGGCTCGCCCCGCCAGGGACGCCACGGACAGGTGGGCCGCTCAGCCCGCCTGCTCCTGCGCGTCGTCGACGGTCTCGCCGTCGACGAGGAGCGGGTCGATCTCGGGTCGCTCGAGGTCCTCGAACAGCGCGAACTCCTGCGACGGGGACGGCTGCGTCAGCTCGCTCGCGGTGAGGCTCCGCGGGTCGACGTCGAGCTCTTGCACGTCGCCCAGCAGGGCCGTGTCGTCGACGCGGTCGAGCTTGCGTGCCGTGACGAGCACGCCGCGCTCGAGCGAGCCGACGAAGGTGTTGTAGTCCTTGACCGACCGTTCGAGCGAGCGGCCGAGCTTGGACACGTGCGAGGACAGGGTGCCGAGCCGCTTGTACAGCTCACGTCCGAGGTCGACGAGCTCCTGCGCGTTCTCGGCGAGGTCCTCCTGGCGCCAGGTGAACGCCACGGTCTTGAGCACCGCCCACAGGTTGACCGGCGTCGCCAGCACGATGCCCCGCGCGAACGCGTGCTCCATGAGCGACGGGTCGGCGTCGAGCGCAGCGTTGAGGATCGCGTCGTTCGGGATGAACGCCACCGTGAACTCCGGGCTGGTGGGCAGACCGGTCCAGTACTCCTTCTGGGCCAGCGCGTCGACGTGCGCCCGCACGGCCTTCGCGTGCTGCACGAACATCCGCTTGCGCTCGGCGTCGTCGAGGTCGGGGCGGTTCGCGTCGATGAAGACCGCGTAGGGCACCTTCGCGTCGACCGCCATCTGCTTGCGTCCCGGCAGCTTGATGACCATGTCGGGACGTCGGGCGCCGGAGTCGGCGGTGATCGACTCCTGGGTGGAGAAGTCGATGCGGTTGAGCAGCCCGGCCGACTCCACGAGCGACGTCAGCTGGGTCTCGCCGTAGGCCCCGCGGACCGTGTTGTTGCGCAGGGCGCCGGAGAGCGTCTCTGCAGCCTGCTGGGAGCGCGCCGCCGACTCCTGCGTGGCGCGGATCTGCTCGGCGAGGTGGCCGTGCTGCCGGGCACGCTTCTCCTCGATCTCCTCGACCTTGCGCTGCATCTGCTGGAGCTGGGTGGCCACCGGCGCGAGCTTCTGCAGCACGCGGCTCTCGCTCTGCTCCTTGGCCTGGCGCTCCTTGGCCTCGCGGTCGTGCTGCGCCACGAGCTCGCGCGTCTGACGCCGGGCGACCTCGACCTGCTCGCGCAGGGCGTCCGCCTCGGCCCGCGTGGCCGCGAGCCGGGCCTCGACGTCGGCCTTGGCCGCGGCGAGAGCGCTCTCGACGCGGCTGCGCTCCGCCGCCAGCGCCTGCTCGACCTGCGCCCGCTCCGCCGCCGCCGCGTGCCGCGCGTCGGCGAGCTCCGCGCGGGCCGTGTGCCGCACCTCGGCCAGCTCCGCGGCGTGTCGGGCCTGGACCACCGCGGGGTCCTCGGCGCCCGCCGCCCCGTCGACCTGACGCAGGCGGGCGACCAGCAGGCCGACCACCACGCCGAGCGCGACACCGACGAGCAGACCGAGCAGGAGGGTGAGGGTGGGAGCCATGGGTCCGAGTCTGGCAAGAGTGACCGACAGAACCGTGCAGGCGTGCCGGACCCCTGTCGATGCGTGACGTGGAACGCGTTCCGCGCGGCTCGAACGGCTGGCGTGGCCCCCCTACGCTGGAATCCATGCCTGACTCCACCGACACCCGCGAACGTTCCTCGGTCCTGGGCGGCCTGTCGTGGTTCCAGGTGCTGGCCGGTGCCCTCGCCGCGATGACGTCGGCGTGGATCGCCTCCGCGCTCGGCGTGGCCGGCACCATCGTCGGGGCCGCGCTGGGCAGCCTGGTCGTCACCATCACGTCCTCGCTCTACGCCAGCACGCTCGACAAGGGACGCACGCTCATCGTGCAGACCGACGGCGGCCAGGTCGTCGAGACCGAGGCCGAGCCCGGTCATACCGCCGAGGCCCTGGCCGCGGTCCGCCGTGCCACGC
>NZ_LUNH01000093.1:0-31494 GCF_001628525.1 Aeromicrobium sp. REDSEA-S38_B2
CACCCGGCAATGGATCAGCGCGGGCCAGCCCCCAGCGTGAGCGTGGAGTGGTCTCGATACACCTCCCCTCGCTGGCGCTCGTGGAGGCACTCGACCAGCAAAACCCTCCGCTACTCGACCAGCGGACGCACCGCTGGGCGCGTGATCAGAGGGCGTTGAGCTGGTGGGCGAGGTCGTCGGAGACGCGGGCGACGAGGTGGGTGCCGTCGGACTCGTGCGCCAGCTCCTCGATCTCGCCGGTCTCGTGCACCTGGTTGAGGAGGTCACCGCGCTCGTAGGGCACCACGACCTCGACGCGCACCGCGGGTCGGGGCAGGTCGGCCTCGATGGCGGCGAGCAGCTCGTCGACGCCCTCGCCCGTACGGGCGCTGACGACGACGGCGTGCGGCTCGCGGGCGAGCAGCTGCTTGACCTCGAGCGGGTCGGCGGCGTCGGCCTTGTTGAGGACGATGATCTCCGGCACGTGCAGCGCCTCGATCTCGGCGAACACCTCGCGCACGGCCGCGATCTGGCCGGCGGGGTCGGGGTGCGAGGCGTCGACGACGTGGAGCACGAGGTCGGCCTCGGCCACCTCCTCCAGCGTGGAGCGGAACGCCTCGACCAGCTGGTGCGGCAGGTGTCGCACGAAGCCGACGGTGTCGGACATCGTGAACACGCGTCCGTCGCTCGTCTGCGTCTTGCGCGTCGTGGGGTCGAGGGTCGCGAACAGCGCGTCCTCCACCAGCACGCCCGCGCCGGTCAGCCGGTTGAGCAGGCTCGACTTGCCGGCGTTGGTGTAGCCGGCGATGACGACAGCCGGGACCTCGTTGCGCCGACGCCGCGCCTTCTTGATGTCGCGGGTGGTGCGCAGCGCCGTGAGCTCTCGACGCAGCTTCGCCATGCGGGACTGGATGCGACGACGGTCGGTCTCGAGCTTCGTCTCACCAGGACCACGACCACCGATGCCCTCGCCGCCGGCAGCGCGTCCACCGGCCTGGCGCGAGAGGTTGCCGCCCCATCCGCGCAGACGCTGGGTCTGGTACTGCAGCTGGGCGAGCTCGACCTGCGCCTTGCCCTCCGCCGACTTCGCGTGCTGCGCGAAGATGTCGAGGATCAGCGCCGTCCGGTCGACGACCTTGACCTTGGTGCGGTCCTCCAGGTTGCGCAGCTGGCTGGGCGCCAGCTCGCCGTCGCAGATGATCGTGTCGGCGCCGGTGGCCTGCACCGCCGCGGTGAGCTCCTCGACCTTGCCGCTGCCGATGAAGGTGGCGGGGTCGGGCCGTTGACGGCGCTGGAGCAGCGCGTCGAGGACGTCGGAGCCCGCGGTCTCGGCGAGCAGCTTCAGCTCGGCGAGGGAGTTCTCGGCGTCCTCCGCACTGCCCTCGGTCCACACGCCGACCAGCACGACCCGCTCGAGCCGCAGCTGGCGGTACTCGACCTCGGTGATGTCCTCGAGCTCGGTGCGCAGCCCGGCGACGCGCCGCAGCGACTGACGCTCGGCGAGCTCGAGTCCGTCGTGCGCGCCCTCCAGGTCGCGGTCGACCACGGGGTCGATGCCCAGCCTGCTGGCGACGTTCGTGTCGGACTCGCTCACGCGATCCACTCCATCTCTCCGGTGGCGACGATGCGGGCCGGTCCCGCGAGGACGACCCGGGTGGGCTCGACCGTGATGTTCAGGGTGCCGCCGGGGACGTCGACACGGTACGTCGTGGAGCCGGCGGCGTCGAGGGCGTGGTCGGCGAGCGCGGTAGCGATCCCGACGGCGCACGCGCCGGTGCCGCACGACCGGGTCTCGCCGGAGCCGCGCTCGTGGACGCGCATGGCGACGTGGTGGTCGGCGACCCGCTCGACGAACTCGACGTTGACGCCGTCGGGGTAGGTCGCGGTGTCGTAGCTGGGCGCCCGCAGCAGGGTGCCTGCGTCGGCGAGGGTGTCGACGAAGGTGACGGCGTGGGGGTTGCCCGTGCGCACGTCCTGCGCCTCCCACACGCGACCGTCGACCTCGACCTTCGACGTGCCGCGCACGTCGTAGCCGCCCATGTCGACGCTGAGCTGGTCGCCGTCGACGGTGACCACCTTGTCGCCGTCGCGGGTGCCGACGACCACGGGCGCGTCGGCCGGCACGAGGCCGGCGTCGATCAGGTGTCGGGCGAACACGCGGACGCCGTTGCCGCACATCTCGCTGACGGAGCCGTCGGCGTTGCGGTAGTCCATGAACCACTCCCCGGCGCTGGCGGCCGCCTCGGGCACGTCGAGCGCGGCCGAGCGCACCACGCGGAGCACGCCGTCGGCACCGAGGCCCGTGCGTCGGGCGCAGAGCGCCGCCACGAACGCAGGGTCGAGGTCGCCGTGCACCGTGCCGTCGTGGTCGGGGAGCAGGACGAAGTCGTTCTCGGTGCCGTGCCCCTTGAGCCAGGGGAAAGTCATACGTTCCAGTCTACGTCCGAGGGCCCGACGGAACCGGGTCGTCGCCGCGCACCGCGCGGAGCGCCTGCTCGAGGACGTCGTCGGCGTCGTGCGGCAGCCACACGACCCGCGGGTCCTGGTGGAACATCCGGTCCTGACGCCGGGCGAACGCACGCGTGCCGCGCACGGTCTCGGCGCGCGCCTCGGCGTCGCTCAGGTCGCCGTCGAGCAGCGCGAGCACCTGCTGGTAGCCGATGGAGCGCGACGCGGTGGGCGAGTCGGCCAGTCCGTGGTCGAGCAGGTCTCGCACCTCTTGGACCAGGCCCGCGTCCCACATGGCGTCGACGCGTCGGACGATGCGTTCGTCGAGCACGGGACGCGGGACGTCGAGGCCGAGCAGGACCACGTCGGGGTAGATCGACCGGTAAGGCGGGAGCGTGGCGACGAACGGCTCCCCCGTGATCTCCGTGACTTCCAGCGCCCGGACGAGGCGACGGCCGTTGCTGGGCAGCACATGCTCGGCGGCGTCGGGCGCGACCCGCCGCAGCTCCGCGTGCAGGGCCTCCGGCCCCTCCGTCTCGAGCCGGCGCTGGTACTTCTCGCGCACCCGCGGCACGGTGCCCGGGAACACGAAGTCGTCGACGACGGCCCGCACGTAGAGCGACGACCCGCCGACGAGGATCGGCGTGACGACGCGACGCAGGCAGTCCTCGACGGCGGCGCGGGCGTCGCGCTGGAAGGCGGCCACCGACGTGGCCTGGTCGACGTCGAGCACGTCGAGCAGGTGGTGCGGCACGCCACGCCGTTCCTCGGGCGTGACCTTCGCGCTGCCGACGTCCATGCCGCGGAACAGCTGCACGGCGTCGGCGTTGACGACCTCTCCGCCCAGCGCGAGGGCGAGGTCGACGGCGAGCGCCGACTTGCCCGACGCGGTCGGGCCGACGACGACCACGAGGCGTTCGGCACTGCTCACCTGGGGAGTCTCTCGTACGCTCGAGGCACACACGACCGCTCCCCCGCGACCGAGGAGAGATTCGATGGGCTTCCTGGACAAGCTGAAGAAGAACGCACCCGAGCTGAAGGCGAAGGCCTCCGAGCTGGCGCGCACGCAGAACGCGAAGATCGACCAGGGCATCGACAAGGCCGCCGGGCTGGCCGACAAGGCCACGAAGGGCAAGTACACGCAGAAGATCGACGGTGCCGCGGGCAAGGCGAAGGACGCCGCCGACAAGCTCGCCGAGGACGACCGTCGCGGCCCGGGCGGCACCGCGGGTCCTGCGCGCCCCTGACCCAGGTGGCGGTGGCGCTCAGCCCACCTGCCAGGACGCCACGAACCAGCCGACGCCGAACGGCGCCTCGTCGAGCGACAACTGCGCGCTGACGCGTGCGTGGTCGCGGTGCACCCGTGCGGCGACGGCGTCGCCCGCGACCCGCAGGGTCGTCGCACCCTGGCACCAGAGGTCGGCTGCGAGGGCGAGGTCGATGCCGCCGAGCGCATCGGGGTCGCCGTCGGCGAGGGCCGACGCGATCGCGGCGTCGAACGCGTCGGCGCGCCCGTCGAGGTGCCCGGGCGCCTTCTCGGTGCGGGTGGCGCTGCCGTCGGCCATGACGAGAACGGCGACGTCGTCGTCGAGGTCTGCCGCGTCGAGGGTCGCCGCGTAGCGTCGCGGTCCGTCCCAGCCGACGCTGTCGAGCAGCCAGGCGCCGACGGTGTGGGCGAGCCCTAGCGTGGTGCCACCCGCTGCACCGGCGGCGAGAGCGATGCCGTGCGGCTGCAGCGAGCCGCCGACCGTCTCGTCCGCGGGCAGGTCGTCGCCGTCGGGGCCGAGCACGACGACGACGCGCGGAGCACTCGCCACGAGGTCGCGCATCGCGTCGAGCGAGGCGTCGCGCAACGCCCCCGCCTCCTCGACGTCGCCGACGAGGGACCCGGCCGGTAGCACAGGCGGGTGGGAGCAGAAGGCCAGACGCGTCACGGGGCGAGCGTAGGCGGGACCTCGCGGGCCCGCTGGTCGAGCCCTTCGGCGCTCGGCGAGGACTGACGCCACGGCCCCCGCTCGAGCCGCCGCGCCGGTCGTCGCGTGGCACGATGACGACGTGCCTTCCTACCTCCCAGACGAGGACGTCTGGCGCTACGCACCGGCGCCCGTGGCGCGGGGGTGGCGGCGTCTGGCCGTCGTCGGTCCGCTCGTGGCGGTGCTCGTCGCGGTCGGGGCGGTGGGGGTGGCGCTGCAGGCGAGGTCCCAGGACACGCGCGGCACGTTGGACGACCCGCGCGTGACCCGCATGGTCGCGCAGGCCTGCGGCATCATGACGTCGGCCGTGGCGCAGGTACGGGTCGACGGTCCGGCGCGGCTGCGCGGCGCCCAGCTGGCCGACCAGAACCTCGAGGTGCGGCGGATGATCGACCGCGTGCGCACGCTGTCGCCGGCCGTGCGCCGAGCCGACCGTCCGCTGGAGGCCTGGCTCACCGACTGGGAGACGCTCCTCGCCGCCCGCGAGCAGTACGCCCGTCAGGTCTCGGGCGGCTTCCGCGGCGACTTCCGACCGCCGACCGCGGCCGACGGCAGCGGGCTGGAGCAGCGCATGGACCGCGCGGCCCAGGGCACCTGCCAGGTGCCGGCGACGCTCGTCGACCCGTTCGCGTACCAGGACGTCAGCGTCTGACGCGCCCGACGTACGTCAGGACCGACCGGACTCGGCCTTCGCCTTCGCTTTCGCCGCCTTCTTGAAGTCGCGGACCTTCTTGAGCGAGTCGGCGTCGACGACGTCGGCGACCGACCGGTAGCCCTTCTTGCTGTAGTCGCCGGAGACGGTGGTCCAGCCGCGCGGCTTCACGTCGAGCTGCTTGGCGAGCAGGGCGACGAAGATCTTGGCCTTCTGCTCGCCGTACCCGGGCAGTGCGGTGAGCCGCGCGAACAGCGCCTCGCCGGACTTCGCGTCCGTCCAGATGCGGGAGGCGTCGCCGTCGTACTCCTCCACCACGACCTGCGCGAGGGCCTGCACCCGTCCGGCCATGGACCGTCCGTACCGGTGGATCGCCGGCGGGGTCGCACAGAGGTCGGCGAAGGCGTCGGGCTCGGCCGTCGCGATCGCGGCCGGGTCGAGCGTGCCGAACCGGTCGAGGATCTTCGCCGGGCCGCGGAACGCGTGCTCCATCGGGTACTGCTGGTCGAGCAGCATGCCGACGAGGAGGGCGAACGGGTCGGCGCTGAGCACCTGGTCGGCGGCGGGGTCCTGGGCGATCTGGATGGCCATGGAACCATCCTGCCGCACCGGCGCGGGGCAGGGTCGTCGAGCGCGCCGCGCGACTCAGGCGGGCTGGGTGAAGGAGAGCAGCATCCGCGGCAGGGCGACGCGCATGGCCTCGACGTCGACAGGACGGTCGTCGACCAGGGAACCGAGGACCAGGGCGTCCCACGTGCCCATGAGGATCGTGCACACCTCACGGACGTCGAGGGTGAGCCGCAGGTCGAACGCGGCCAGGGCGGAGGTGAGCACATCGCCGATGCCGTCGAGCACGGCGTTCCACCAGCCGACGAACACGTCGCCGCCCACGTCTCCGCGCAGGCCCCTCAGCTGCATCTCGAGGTGGAGCTGGAAGTCGTCGCGGTCCGGGGGCTGCAGCAGCAGGAACCGTTCGAGGATGACGCCGGCGGCCTCCTCCGCCCCGAGGCCGTCGAGGGTGGTGAGGTCGGCCGCCTCCTTCAGCATGGCCAGGACGCGCTCCCGCTCCCGCTCCGTCAGGGCCACCACGAGCTCGTCCTTCGACGTGAAGTTGGAGTAGAAGGCGCCGCGCGTGAAGCCGGCCTCCTCGCACAGCCGCTCGACGGACACCCCCTGCAGCCCCTCGCGCACCAACAGGGACCGGGCAGCGTCGAGCAGGCGCTCGCGGGTGGCGGCCCGGCGGCGCGAGACCGCGTCGGCGGGCGCGGACTCGTCGGGGCGGCCGGCGACGGCGTCAGGCGTGGTGGACACGACATCAGGATACATTGATGTATTCAATACAGAACCGTATCGTGATGGACATGTCGTCCTCCCTGTACGAGCTCGGACGCCGGTGCTTCCTGCGGCCCGGTCGCGTCCTCCTCGCCTGGTTCCTGGTCGCGCTGATCGGCGCCGGTGCCGCGCTCGCGCTCGGCGACGGGACGCGCGACGAGTTCGACGTCCCCGGCACCGAGGCCAACGACGCCTTCGTCGACCTCGGCCGCACCTTCCCGGAGCTGTCGGGCCTCACCGCCTACGCCGTGGTGGTGGCCCCCGACGGCACGTCGATCGAGTCGCCCACGTCGAAGGCACTCGTCGGTCGCACGGTCGCCGCCCTCGAGCGGGTCGACGGCGTCACCTCCGTGACCTCCCCCTACGACGAGCTGGCACGAGCCGCCTCGATCTCGCGCGACGACCGCGCCGCCCAGATCCAGGTCTCCCTCGCCGGCGACCTCGGCGGGGTGACCGAGCGTCTGAAGAGCGACCTCCAGCAGACCGGCACCAGCCTCGACGACGCCGGCTACACGGTCGCGTTCGGCGGTGACGCCTTCTCCAACACGGGGCCGAAGCTCTCGATCATCGAGGTGATCGGTGTCGTCGTGGCGCTCGTCGTGCTCTACCGGATGTTCCGGTCGTGGCGTGCGGCCTTCCTGCCCATCATCACCGCCCTCGTCGGCGTGGTGGTGACGATGGAGCTGCTGTGGACCGCCACCGGCTTCCTGACGATCAGCTCGACCGCCCCGCTCCTGGCCCTCATGATCGGGCTGGCGGTGGGGATCGACTACGCGCTGTTCATCGTCTCGCGGCACCGCGAGCTCATGGCCGACGGCATCCCGGCCGACGAGGCCGTCGGGCGCGCCGTCGCGACGGCCGGATCCGCCGTGGTCTTCGCGGGCGTCACGGTGATGATCGCGCTGGTCGGCCTGTTCGTCGCCGGCATCCCCTTCCTCACCGTCATGGGCATCAGCGGCGCCGTCTCGGTGGCCGTGGCCGTCGCCGTGGCGCTGACCCTGCTGCCGGCCCTGCTCGGCCGGGCCGGCGACCGCCTGCAGCCCACGGCGAAGGAGAAGCCCGCTGGCGGCTTCTCGCGACGCTGGGTGCGCCTGACCACCCGCTTCCCGGCGGTCGCGATGGTCGTCGTGGTCGGTGTGCTCGCCGTCGGGACCCTGCCGGTGAAGGACCTGCAGCTCGCCCTCCCCGACAACGGCAGCGCGCCGACCGGCAGCACGCAGCGCGAGGCCTACGACCTCGTCGACCAGCACCTCGGCCCCGGCTACAACGGACCGCTGCTCGTCAAGCTCGACGTGATCACCTCCAACGACCCGCTCGGCGTCGTCGACGACGTCGAGCGCGACCTGCGGGCGACGAAGGGCGTGGAGACCATCGGTCTCGCCACCCCGAACCGCTCCGCCGACACCGCCGTCATCCAGGTGATCCCGACGACGGGTCCCGCGTCGCCCCAGACCGCCGACCTCGTGCAGCGGATCCGGGCCGAGGCGCCCCGCTGGGAGCAGGAGCACGGCGTGGACGTGTCGGTCACGGGGCTGACCGCCGTCGGCATCGACGTGTCCGAGCGCCTCCAGGACGCCCTCCTGCCCTTCGGCCTGCTCGTCGTGGGCCTGTCGGTGCTGCTGCTCATGGTGGTCTTCCGCTCCCTGCTCATCCCCCTCAAGGCGACGCTCGGGTTCCTGCTCTCCACGGGTGCTGCGTTCGGTGCCGTCGTCGCGGTGTTCCAGTGGGGCTGGCTCGCCGACCTCGTGCACCTGCAGGACACCGGACCGCTCATCTCCTTCCTGCCGATCCTGCTCATGGCCGTGCTGTTCGGCCTGTCGATGGATTACGAGGTGTTCCTGGTCTCGCGCATGAAGGAGGAGTACGTGCGCACCGGCGACCCCGACGAGGCGATCGTCGAGGGCTTCGTCGGCAGCTCGCGGGTCGTCACCGCAGCGGCGGTGATCATGCTCGCGGTCTTCGCGGCGTTCGTCCCCGAGGGCGACGAGAACATCAAGCCGATCGCCTTCGCGCTCGCCGTGGGGGTGTTCGCCGACGCGTTCCTCGTGCGGATGCTGTTCGTGCCGTCCGTCATGCGCTTCGCCGGTCACCGATCGTGGTGGCTCCCCCGCTGGCTGGCCACGCGCCTGCCCCATGTCGACGTCGAGGGCGAGGCGCTGCACCGCCGGGTCGAGCTCGAGACCTGGCCGCGTCCGCACTCGACCGCTGCCGTCTCCGCCGCCGGGCTCACGCTCGCGACGCCGGAGGGCATCGTCTACAACGACGTCACCACGGAGCTGCCGGCCGGCGAGTGGCTCGTGGTCCACGGGCCGAGCGGCAGCGGCAAGACCGCGCTGCTGCTCACGTTCGCCGGGCGCATGGCCTTCGACGAGGGACGGCTGCGCGTGGCCGGCCACCTCCTCCCGCAGGAGGCGCGCGACGTCCGCCGCAAGGTCTCGCTCGCGGAGTTCCGCGACGTCAACGACCTCGACCCGAACCTCACCGTCGACCAGCACGTCGCCGAGCGGCTGTCGATCCGCACCCTCGGCCTGTGGGTCTCGCGGTCGAAGGTCGCGCCCGTGCGTGGGCTGATGAACCAGGCCCTCGAGGCGGCCCACGTCGAGCACGGGCTGCCGTTCACCGACGTCGAGGGCTCGACACTCGTCTCCGACCTCTCGCGCCTGGAGCGCAAGACGCTGGGGATCGTGCTCGGCCTGCTGGCCCGACCGGAGGTGCTCGTCGTCGACGACGCCGACGACCTGCGCGCCACCGAGCACGTCGACCTGCTCTGGTCGACCCTCGCGCACCTGCTGGAGGACCGGCCGACCGCGCTCGTCGCGAGCGTGCAGTCGGCCACCTCTGCCCCCGCCCCGTCCCCGCGGCTCCACCTGCTGGAGCTCGACACCCGACGCACTCTCGATGAGCTGATGATCTGATGCTGCCCACCCCCTCCCTCCCCTGGTTCGAGCTCGCGCGGTTCCGTCGCAGCCGGCTCACCCGCCTGGCCGTGCTCGCCGTCGCGATCGTCCCGCTCTTCTACGGCGCGCTGTACATCTGGGCCAACATCGACCCGACCGGTCGGCTCGACCACGTGAAGGCCGCCGTCGTCAACGAGGACCAGATGGTCGAGGTCGCCGGCCGTGACGGCGAGAAGCAGCCCGTGGCCGTCGGCCGTCAGCTCGCCGCGAACCTCGTCGGCAACGACGACCGCAACAACTACGACTGGGTCCTCACCGACCCCTCCGACGCCCGCAGCGGTCTGGCCGACGGTCGCTACAAGGCGGTCCTCACGATCCCGCGCGACCTGTCGAAGGCGGCGACGTCGACGAGCGGCGACCCCGACGCGGCGGTCCAGGGCCGGCTCGACCTGAAGACGAACGACGCCGTCAACTTCGTGAACGGCCAGATCGCCGACCGCATCCTCGAGGCCGCGAAGTCGTCGCTGAACGCCCAGGTCACGCGCACCTACCTCGACAACCTCTACCTCGGCTTCACCGACATCAAGAGCTCCCTGGAGGAGGCGGCCGACGGCGCGGGCACGCTCGCCGACGGCGCCGGCCGGCTCGGCACCGGAGCCGACCAGCTGGCCGACGGCACCCGTCAGCTCAGCAGCGGTGCGGCGACGCTCGCCGACGGGAACCGGCAGCTCGCGGGCGGTGCGGAGCGGCTCGACGCCGGCGCCGGACAGCTCGCGAACGGTCTCGACCAGCTGCAGGAGCGCACCGCTCCCCTGCCCGGGCAGACCCGCCAGCTCGCCGACGGGGCGGAGCAGGTCGCGGGAGGCGTGGCGCAGCTCGACGCCGTCGTCCAACGCGTGGTGGGCGGCATCAACGGCAGCACCGGCCAGGTCCAACAACAGCTGCAGACCCTGGAGACGTCGCTGCGCGACGCCGCGCAGCGGTGCCGCGCCGACGGCGTCCCTGCGGCCACGTGCGCGAACCTCGACGCCGGCGCCGACGCCGCCGCGGCGGCCCGCACGCAGGTCGGCACCGTGACCGGGCGCGCCGACGAGATCGGACGGCAGTCGGCGCGCCTGAACGACGGGGCGCAGCGCGTCGCCGCCGGCAACCGCCAGCTCGCCGACAACGTCCCGACCCTCGTCGGGGCGATCGGCCAGGCCTCCGACGGCGCCGACCAGCTGCAGTCCGGCACGTCTCAGCTGGCCACCGGCGCGCGCGAGGCGGCCGGTGGTGCAGATCGGCTCGCGAGCGGAGCCAGCCGTCTGACCGACGGTGCCGACCAGCTCAGCGACGGCGCAGGCGCGTTGCGCGACGGCGCACTGCGACTGCAGGACGGCCTGACCGACGGCAGCGAGCAGGTGCCCGACTACACGAAGGACCAGCGCGAGAAGCTCGCCAAGACCGCGGCCACCCCGGTCACCGACGCCGCCGACCGGCTCAACGCCGTCGCGTCCTACGGCGAGGGCCTCGCGCCGTACTTCATGGCGCTCGCGCTGTGGGTGGGCGCCATGTCGATCTACCTCCTGCTGCGCCCGGTCTCCGCGCGCGCGATCGCCTCGACGACGAGCGCTGTACGCACGGCGCTGGCCGGGTTCGTGCCCGGAGCTGCGTTGTCGGTCGTGCAGGCCGTGCTGCTGGTCGGCGTGCTGCTCGGGATCGTCGGCGTCGACGCCTCGCAACCTGGCCTGCTGCTCGGTCTGGCGCTGCTCACCGGGCTGGTGTTCACGGCCATCAACCAGACCTTCATCGCCTGGTTCGGCGGGGCTGGACGCTTCCTGGCGATCGTGTTCGTCTGCCTGCAGCTGACCGCTGCGGGCGGGACCTACCCGATCGAGACCTCACCGTCGTTCTTCGGCTTCCTCCACGCGCTGCTCCCCATGACGTACGCCGTGCACGGGCTCCGCGCGGCGACGGCGGGCGGCACCACGGGTGTCGCGTTCGACGTCTTCGTGCTGGTCGTGTTCGCCGTGGGTGCCCTCGCCCTCACCGCGCTGGCGGCGAAGCGTCGCGAGCGCGTGACGATGACCGCCCTGCACCCGACGCTGCAGGTCTGACGGGTACCAGCCCCGACCGCCGCACCAGGCGCGTGACGGGTGGCACTCATGGTCCTCTCACGAGATCCTCACGGAATCTTGATGCTCTTCTGTGGCGTCCTGAACGGCGTTCACCTCGGTCCGGGCGCACCCTGGAGGAGCAGCCCCATCGGGGGGCCATGACCGTGGAGGAATGCCATGTGGACCACTGCGCAGCGCCGTCGCCTGACCGAGACCCCGTACGCGGACGCCCTCGACCGACATGCCGGGGCCGGCATCGCCTCGTTCCACGCGCTGCCCATCGGTTCGCTCGCCCACGCGCCCGACGGCGACGACTCCGCACTCGCTGAGCGCACCCGCCGGCTCTTCGGGAGCTACCTGGCGACCGAGCTGACCCTCGGCTCGCCCGAGCTCGACTCCTTCTTCCGCGCCCACCGCCAGCTGGCGCGGTCGCGGCGGCTGACGGCCGAGGCTTTCGGCGCCGACGACACCCAGTACGTGACCACGGGCACGACGGGCGCCAACCAGGTGGCGCTGGAGGCGCTGCGCGTCGCCGGCGCCAGGGTGCTCGTCGACCGCTCGGTGCACCAGTCCATCCACTTCGCCCTCGACCGCCTCGGCGCCGACGTCCTGTACGCACCGACGTCGCCGACGGACACCGAGCACGGCGTCATCACCGCGCTGCGCGAGGCGAAGGCCGCCGGGGTGGAGGTCGACGTCGTGGTCGTCGGGGTGTCCGCCTACGACGGGTCCCTGGTGCAGATGCGTCGCTTCCTGGGCGCGCTGCAGGAGCTGACCGCCGAGTCGGGCTGCCGGGTGCTCGTCGACGAGGCCTGGACGGCGATCCACGCGTTCCACCCGTGGCTGCGGCGGCTCACCGCCATCCACGCGATCCGCGAGACGCTCGCGGAGCACCCCGACTGGCCGGCGTCGTTCCTCGTGACGCACTCGACCCACAAGTCGATGCTCGCACTGAGGCAGGGCTCGTACCTGCACGTCATCGGGCCGGACACGCTCAAGGCCACCGTGCGCGCGGCGCTGTACCGCGTCCACACCACGAGCCCGTCGCTGCCGGTGCTCGCGAGCCTCGACATCGCGCGCGCCCACGCCGTCGCCGAGGGGACCGCCCTCGTCGAGCGAGCCCTCGCGCAGGCCGACCGGCTCAGGGAGCTCGCGCGCCGGGTCCCGTGGCTGGCCGAGCACCGGCCGGTGGCCACCACGAGCGCGTACCTCGCGGACCCGATGAAGGTGCACCTCGACCTCGGGACGCCCGAGCGCGCCCAGGAGGTGCGCGCAGCCCTGTTCGACGAGTACGGCATCTTCGTCTCGCGGCAGGACGGCTCGACGCTGCTGTTCACGATGCACGTCGGCGTGACCCCGGAGCAGGTCGACCTGCTGGTCGAGGCGTTGGAGAGCGTGTGCTGCCTCGATGCCCCGGAGTGCTCCTGCGGCGACGAGCGGTACATCATCGCCTACCCGCCGGGAATCCCCCTGCAGGTGCCGGGCGAGCAGCTGGCGGCACCACCGTCGCGCCGGGCGGGCGAGGAGCTGTACTCGACCTTCTGACCTGCCTGCCCTGCCGCCCGCGGCCCCGCCGAGCTCAGCGAGGGGTCAGCGGGCGCAGGCGGGGGCGTCGACGACCGGCAACGGGGCCGGAACGCCGAGCGACGGCATGCCGAGGGAGACCGCGGGGCGCACCTCGGTACGTCCCTGGCGAGCCTCCCACGCGTCGCCGGCCCGTGTGCGGCGGTAGGAGACGACGTCGGCGTCGCTGACGAGGTGGTGCGGTGCGGCGTGCGTGACGGTGACCTCGACGAGGTCGCCGGGGCGCACGTCGTGCCCGCCGGGCGCGAAGTGCACGAGCCGGTTGTCGCGCGCGCGACCGGTGAGGCGCTGGGTCTCGTGGTCCTTGCGGCCGCCGGCGGCGCTGTGGTCGGAGACGAGCAGCTCGACGGTGCGGCCCTCGAGCCGCTGGTTCTCCGCCCAGGCGGTCTCCTCGACGGCGGCGGCGAGGCGCATGTAGCGCTCCTGCACGACCTCCTTGGGCAGCTCGGGCAGGTCGGCGGCGGGCGTGCCCGGCCGGCGCGAGTACTGGAAGGTGAACGCGCTCGCGAAGCGCGCCTGCCGGACGACGTCGAGCGTCTCGGCGAAGTCCTCCTCGGTCTCGCCGGGGAACCCGACGATGATGTCGGTGGTGATCGCGGCGTCGGGCATCGCCTGGCGCACGCGGTCGAGGATGCCGAGGTACTTCTCCTTGCGGTAGGAGCGCCGCATCGCCTTCAGCACCCGGTCGGAGCCGGACTGCAGCGGCATGTGCAGCTGCGGCATGACGTTGGGCGTCTCGGCCATCGCGGCGATGACGTCGTCGGTGAAGTCCTTCGGGTGCGGGCTCGTGAAGCG
The DNA here is from genome assembly GCF_001628525.1 of Aeromicrobium sp. REDSEA-S38_B2. Taxonomy (NCBI): domain Bacteria; kingdom Bacillati; phylum Actinomycetota; class Actinomycetes; order Propionibacteriales; family Nocardioidaceae; genus Aeromicrobium; species Aeromicrobium sp. REDSEA-S38_B2. The sequence continues at coordinate 13,757 of NZ_LUNH01000093.1, forward strand.
CACCCGCTCCAGGCCCTCGATCTCCCCGCACGCGCGCAGGAGCTTGCCGAACGCGAACCGGTCGCCCAGCTCCACGCCGTAGGCGTTGACGTTCTGGCCGAGCAGCGTCACCTCGACGACGCCGTCGGCGACGAGCGCCTCGACCTCCGCGAGCACGTCGCCGGGCCGGCGGTCCTTCTCCTTGCCGCGCAGGGCGGGGACGATGCAGAAGGTGCACGTGTTGTTGCAGCCGACGCTGATGGAGACCCAGGCGGCGAACACGGAGTCACGCTTGGTGGGCAGCGTCGACGGGAAGACCTCGAGCGACTCGAGGATCTCGACCTGCGACTCCTCCTGCACCCGCGCCCGCTCGAGCAGGACCGGGAGCGAGCCGATGTTGTGCGTGCCGAAGACGACGTCGACCCAGGGCGCACGCTTCGTGATGGTGTCGCGGTCCTTCTGCGCGAGGCAGCCCCCGACGGCCACCTGCATGCCGGGGTGCTGGGCCTTGAGACTCGCGACGTGCCCGAGGTTCCCGTACAGCTTGTTGTCGGCGTTCTCCCGCACCGCGCACGTGTTGAACACGACGAGGTCGGGGATCGCGGCGCCCCCGTCGGCGTCCGACGTGTGCTTGGCGTACCCCGCGGTCTCCAGGAGCCCCGACAGCCGCTCGCTGTCGTGGACGTTCATCTGGCACCCGTAGGTGCGCACCTCGTAGGTCTTCGCCGTCGGCGTCGCTGCAGCAGTCATGACCGCTCAATCGTACGTGCCGGGCGGCACCCCTTGGACGACGGCGGGCGCCGGCGCCCAGCGACCGTGAGGTCACCGAACGCCGACGCCCGTGGTGGGTCGCAGGTCAGGGACGGATGGCGTCCCGCTGCATCTGCTGGCGCAGCTCGCTCGGCGCCGGGGTGGCGCTCTGCGTGCGGGCGGTCGCCTGCTCGGGCACCGGCTGCGGGAGCGGCTGGCACACGACGTCGGCGCGGTTGCCCGACACCCGTCGCGGCAGCTTGCCGGTGAGCAGGTAGTCGGCGATGCGGTTGTCGGTGCACGCGTTGCCGCCGAGCGACCCCGAGTGCGTCGTGCCGCCGGAGACCGCCACCAGGCGCGCGCCGGGGTAGCGCTTGCGGACCTCGATGCTGCCCGCGTAGGGCGTGGCGGCGTCGTACGTCTCGTTGATCATCAGCACGCTCGTCGACTTCGCGCCCTTCACCCGGACGGGCTGGTGCGCCTTGGCCGGCCAGTGGCGGCACGGCTCGTTGTACCAGGCGTTCGCCCACGTCTCGAACGGGGCGATCGCGTCGAGCGCCCAGTTGTCGCGCGCCCACTTCTCCCAGCTCGTCGGCCAGGCGGCGTCCGTGCACTGGACGCCCAGGTACACCGCGTAGCCGTTGTCGTCGCCGTAGCCGCTCGCGTCGAGGTACGCGGCGTTCAGCGACGCGACGTCGCCCTGGTTGACGAAGTCGGAGAAGACCTGCGCCAGGTCGGTCCACGTCGACTGGTAGTAGCCGGCGTACAGGAAGGAGTCGTTCCACTCGCTGCCACCCAGACGGTTGCCGTCGGCGTCCGCGACGGGCTCGTCGTAGAGCTTCTCCTGCGTGTCGTAGAAGAGGTTGCGGACGGCGCGGGTGGTCGTGCCGAGGTGGTAGACGTCGTCGTAGCGGGCGATCCAGGCGAACCAGCGGTTCACGTTTTTGTCGAACGGCTCGTTCTGGTTCAGGTTGCCCTGGTACCAGACGTCGCGCGGGTCGACCGTGCCGTCGAAGATCATGCGGCGCACGTGCGACGGGAACAGCGAGGAGTACACCTGGCCGAGGTAGGTGCCGTAGGAGAAGCCGTAGTAGTTGATCCGCTTCTGGCCGAGCGCGATGCGGATCTGGTCGAGGTCCTTCGCCACGTCACGGGTCGTGAGGTGGTCGAGGATCGGCCCGTTCTTCTCGGCGCACGCCGTCGTGTAGGCGTTCGTGCGCGCGAACCACGCGTCGCGGATCTCGGTGGTGCTCGGCTCGTAGCGGGGACGGTCGTACCCGCCGTAGTTCGGGTCGCACGAGACGGCCGGAGCGCTCTGGCCGACGCCTCGCGGGTCGAAGCCGATCCAGTCGTAGGCTGCACCGGCGTTCTTCGGGATCGCGCCGCCCAGGCGCGACAGGCCGAGGCCAGAGCCGCCCGGTCCGCCCGGGTTCACGAGCACGACACCCTGGACTGGGCACCGGCGCGCACGAGCCCCGGGCCGCTGTCACCGAACGACGCACACGAGCCCCAGCTGACCGACGGCGCCTGGGCCGCAGCGCTCGGCGGTGCTGCCTCCGCCGTCGCGGGCAGCGCGAGCGTGAGCGCGCCGACCGAGACGATCGCGAGCGCACCGGACATCCACTTCTTCATCCGACATCCTCCACCGTGAGAGGTTCCTCCCCGATGGAGGACCGTCGGACACCGTCACACGCGGTGGATGCGGGGCGCAACCACCCGAAGGTCACGATCGTGAAAACTTCACGACCGTCACCGGCACGGTCAGGACGTCGGAGCGGCGATCTCCAGCGCGATCCCGTCGGGGTCTCGGAACTCCAGGATCGCCTGCCCGCCGACGTCCTTGACGTCCTCGTGCAGGATGCCGAGGTCGTCGAGCACCGCGACGGCGTGGTCGAGCGCAGCGCGGTCGGCGACGGCGAGGCTGAGGTGGTCGAGCCCGATCCGGTCTTCGTCGAAGGAGTCGTCGCCTGGAGCGACCGGGCGCAGGCCGAGGAGTCCTCCGGGGAACTGGTAGATCACGCCACCGAAGAGGAAGGAGAGCTGCTCCCGCGTCTGCTCGTCGGGGTCCTCCGGCAGCTCGAACGCGACGTCGAAGCCGAAGACGTCGTCGTAGAAGCGGCGCGAGACGTCGATGTCGCGGACGGTGAGGCGGACGTGGGCGAAGTCGGTGGCGGCGATGGGCACGAAGGCTCCTTGGAGTGGGCGGGACGTGCCTCCACGCTCACACGGGTCGGGCCCGACCGCGACGCGAACGCCGGCCTCAGAGGTCGGCGAGCAGCTGACGCATGCGGTCGATCTCGGCCGTCTGGTCCGCCGCGATGCTGGTCGCCAGCTCGTTGACCTGCAGGTCCGCACCCTCGCGCACCACCGTGTCGACCATCTCGATGGCGCCCTGGTGGTGCATGATCATCAGCTCCAGGAACAGCCGGTCGAAGTCCTTCCCGCGCGAGGCCTCGAGTTCCTCCAGCTGCGCCTCGCTCGCCATCCCGGCCATGTCGTGGACGTCGCCGCCGTGCGAGCCGTGGCCACCGTGGCGGCCCATCGGGATGTTGCCACCTTCGATCTGCTCCTTCGTCGGCGCGTCGAGACCCTGGTCGGTGAGCCACCCGGCCATGAAGACGATCTCGGGGCGCTGGGCCCCGTCGATGCGGTCGGCCATGGTGCGCACGGCCTTGCTCCCCCGCGCGTCGGGGGCGAGCTGGGCCATCTGCAACGCCTGCGCGTGGTGCGGGATCATCATCTGCACGAACTCGACGTCGGCGTCGTTCGCCCGCGCCCGCTCGATCTCGGGCGCCTCGTCGAGCACCTCGGCCTTCTCCCCCGGCTTGCCCGGCTGGATCACGGCACCGTCGACCTGCCGTGACCGGTCGTCGCCCGAGCAGCCCGAGAGCAGCACCGCCGACGCGGCCAGTGCCACCGTGACGCCCCGCAGAGGTCGTCGCATCCGAGTCCCCTTCCCCCGAAGTGGAGCCGTCATCAGATCGTCATCGACGGACCCGCGCGGGCCCTTGTCGCCGTGACGGCTTTCGGGTGAGGATAGCCGGACATCGGGGGAAGGACACACCACATGCGTCATGCACGCAGACGGGCCACGACGGCCCTGCTCGGAGCCGCCGCCACCGGCGCGCTCACCACCGCACTGCTCTCGCCCTTGGCCGCCGTGGCCGAGGAGAGGACCGAGGAACGGGTCGAGACCCGTCCCTCGAAGGAGTGCAAGGGCGAGCGCACGTTGTCGGAGGCCGACCGCCTCGCCGGCAACTGCCTGCCCGGCAACGACACGGCGCGGATGAACGCCAGCGGCGTCGACCTCGCACCCGGCGAGGAGGCCAGCAGCGCCAACGTCAAGCGCCTCGCCACCATCGCCAAGCAGGGCGCCTTCGCCTCGGAGGATGCCCTCAACAGCGACCTCGCGTTCCAGGGCAAGTACGCCTTCGCCGGCAACTACAACGGCTTCACGGTGTACGACATCTCCAAGCCGGCGAAGCCGAAGACCGTCGCGCAGGTCGTGTGCGCCGGGGCCCAGAACGACGTCTCCGTGTACGACGACGTGCTCATCCTCAGCACCGACTCCTCGCGCAGCGACTCCTCGTGCGAGAGCACCGCCCAGTCGGCGACCATCAAGGACTCGTGGGAGGGCATCAAGGTCTTCGACATCTCCGACCCGCGCCGTCCGGAGTACGTGGCCGCGGTCGAGACGCCGTGCGGCTCGCACACGCACACGCTCGCGCCCGGCAAGAGCAAGGGCGCGAAGGGCAAGGGCAAGGTCGACGACCTCTACGTCTACGTGTCCTCGTACGCGCCGAACGCGGCGTTCCCGGACTGCCAGCCGCCGCTGGACTCCATCAGCGTCGTCAAGGTGCCGCTGAAGAAGCCGTCCACGGCGCGCATGATCTCCCAGCCCGTGCTGTTCCCCGACGGCGGCAACCCGGCCGGCGGGTACTCGCGGGAGACGAGCGGCTGCCACGACCTCACGGCCTACCCGAGCAAGGACATCATGGCGGGCGCCTGCATGGGCGACGGCATCCTGCTCGACATCGAGGACCGGGAGAAGCCGAAGGTCACCGAGAACGTCCGCGACACCGAGAACTTCGCGTTCTGGCACTCGGCGACCTTCAACAACGACGGCACGAAGGTCGTGTTCACCGACGAGCTGGGCGGCGGTGGCGCGCCCACCTGCAACCCGACGGTCGGCGACACCAAGGGCGCCAACGGGATCTACGACATCACCCGCTCCGGCGACTTGGAGTTCAAGAGCTACTACAAGATTCCCCGGACCCAGGCCAACACCGAGAACTGCGTCGCCCACAACGGCTCGCTGGTCCCGGTGAAGGGCAAGGACATCATGGTCCAGGCCTGGTACCAGGGTGGCTGGTCGATGTACGACTTCACCGACTCGGCCAACCCGAAGGAGATCGCGTGGCACGACCGTGGCCCGAACGACGCCGAGCGTCTCGTGGTCGGCGGTCCGTGGTCGACGTACTACTACAACGGCCACATCTACTCCAACGAGATCCAGCGAGGTTTCGAGGTGTTCCGCGTCGACGACCGTCGCATCAAGGGAGCCGAGCGGGTGAGGTTCAAGGAGCTCAACCCGCAGAGCCAGCCGCGCTACCGCGAGTAGGTCTCCCACCCTCGCGGTCCTGAGACGTCGGCCGCCGTGCGCAGCTCCCCTGCGACGGCGGCCGACGTGTGTCCGGACGGTTGCCGACGTCCCGCCGGCCGTCGCTTCAGGTGACGATTCGATTGCGGACTTGCAGGACGGGGCGGTGTCGCGGATAGGTTGTCGGCCATGGCTGACACACCCATGGTGGCCATGCGGGGGGTCCAGAAGCACTTCGGGTCCCTGCATGTGCTGCAGGACATCGAGCTCGACGTCGCACGCGGCGAGGTCGTCGTCGTGATCGGGCCGTCGGGCTCGGGCAAGTCGACGCTCTGCCGGACGATCAACCGCCTCGAGACGATCGACGCGGGCGAGATCACCGTCGACGGCGAGCCGTTGCCGGCCGAGGGCAAGGCCCTCGCCCAGCTGCGCGCCGACGTCGGGATGGTGTTCCAGTCCTTCAACCTCTTCGCCCACAAGACGGTGCTCGAGAACGTGACCCTTGGCCCGATCAAGGTGCGCGGACAGTCGAAGTCCGACGCCGAGGCGCGCGCCATGGAGCTGCTGCGCCGGGTCGGCGTCGACTCGCAGGCGCAGAAGCTGCCGGCCCAGCTCTCCGGAGGCCAGCAGCAGCGGGTCGCGATCGCGCGGTCGCTGGCCATGGAGCCGAAGGTCATGCTCTTCGACGAGCCGACGTCGGCGCTGGACCCGGAGATGATCAAGGAGGTCCTCGACACGATGGTCGACCTCGCCCGGGGCGGCATGACGATGATCGTCGTCACCCACGAGATGGGCTTCGCCCGCACGGCCGCCGACCGCGTCGTGTTCATGGCCGACGGCCGGATCGTGGAGCAGAACACCCCGCACGAGTTCTTCAGCGCTCCGCGCTCCGACCGTGCGAAGGACTTCCTCGGCAAGATCCTCAACCACTGAGCCTCCTGGAAGTACCCAACCAACCGATCGAGGGGAACACACCATGAAGGTGCGCACCATCAAGCTGGCCGCGGTCGCGGCGGCGGTCGTACTGGCCGCGTCGGCCTGCGGCAACGCAGGCGAGGACGACGGCACGACCGCGTCCGGCAACGAGTACGAGGTCGTCGACAGCCCGGACTTCGAGGCTGGCACGCGCATGGCCGACCTGGCCGAGGCCGGCACGGTCAAGATCGGCGTGAAGTTCGACCAGCCCGGTGTCGGCTTCCGCGCCGCCGGGTCGGACACGCCGACCGGCATCGACCCGGAGCTCGGCAAGATCATCGCCGGCCAGCTCGGCATCGAGCCTGACAAGATCGAGTGGGTCGAGACCATCTCCGACAACCGCGAGCCGTTCCTGCAGAACGGCACGGTCGACTTCGTCATCGCGTCGTACTCGATCACCGACGAGCGTCGCAAGGTCGTCGGCCAGGCCGGCCCGTACTACGTGACGGGGCAGAGTCTGCTCGTCGCGAAGGACGACGACTCCATCAACGGCCCGGACGACCTGTCGGGCAAGAAGGTCTGCTCCGTCACTGGCTCGACGTCGATCAAGACCGTCGAGGAGGAGTACGGGGCCACGCCTGCCGGCTTCGACACCTACTCCGAGTGCGTCGACCAGCTGAAGAACGGCTCGGTCGACGCGGTCACCACCGACGGTGCGATCCTGCTGGGCTACGCGGCCCAGGCGCCCGACGAGCTGAAGGTCGTCGGCGAGCCGTTCTCGGAGGAGCGCTACGGCGTCGGCTACAGCAAGGACGCCCCGGAGCTGTGCCAGTTCCTGAACGACAGCATCGAGAAGGCGTACGACGACGGAGACTTCGAGAAGGCCTTCGACGCGACGCTCGGCAAGTCGGGCAACGACGTCCCGGCGAAGCCGACGCTCGACGCCTGCGCCTGATCCCCGCGGCGGTCGCCGGGCCCACGACAGGCCCGGCGACCGTCGCTCCACCCTGCGATCCCCCACGGAGGTGACGTGGACGCGTTCACCGAGAACTTCGACCTGGTGCTCTCCGGCTTCGGCGAGACGCTGAAGCTGCTCGTCGTGTCAGGGCTCATCGCCCTCGTCGTCGGCACGCTCGTCGCGGTCGCGCGCGTCTCCCCCGTGCCCGTCCTGCGTGGTGTCGGCATCGGCTACGTGACGATCTTCCGCAACACGCCGCTGCTCGTGCTCATCCTGCTGACCTACTACGGGCTGCCCGAGCTCGGCATCGACTTCGGCTTCTTCGTCATGGTCACGATGGCGATGGGCCTGTACACGGCCGCCTTCGTCACCGAGGCGATCCGGTCGGGCATCAACGGCATCGGCCTCGGCCAGGCCGAGGCGGCCCGCTCGCTCGGCATGCCGTTCTCCCTGACGATGACGCAGGTGGTCCTGCCGCAGGCGTTCCGGCTCACCGTGCCGCCGCTGGCGAGCGTGATGATCGCGCTGACGAAGAACACGTCGCTCGCGGCCGTCTTCGGCATCGCCGAGGCGACCTTCCGCATGAAGGGGCTGAGCAACGACTACGCCAGCGAACGGGTGGTCATCTTCGCCGGGATCGCGCTCGGCTACATCCTCATCGTCGAGCTGATCTCCTTCGGCGCCAACCGCTTCGAGAAGGCCTGGAGGGTCGCATGAGCAACGCCTCGGTCCTGTTCGACGTGCCCGGCCCGCGGGCCGCACGTCGCCACCGCATCGCCGGCGTCGTCACCGTCGTCGGCATCCTCGCCCTGCTCGCGCTCGTCGTCTGGAAGCTCTGGTCGGAGGACCAGCTGACAGCGCAGCAGTGGGAGCCGTTCGTCACGCCACGCCTCGTCGACCTGCTGCTGCAGGGTCTGCTGGACACGCTGCGTGCCGCCGGACTCGCCATCGTCGGCGCGGTCGTGCTGGGTGTCCTGCTGGGCGTCGGCAAGCTCAGCGACCGCGCCGTGGTGCGGTGGCCGTCGTGGCTCGTGGTCGAGTTCTTCCGCGCCGTCCCACTCTTGCTGCTCATCATCTTCGTGTGGGGGCTGGCCGGGAACCCGAACGGCGTCATCTTCCCGCTGGTGGTCGGGCTGGTGCTCTACAACGGCTCCGTCCTCGCCGAGGTGTTCCGCGCCGGCATCAACGCGGTGCCGCGCGGGCAGGCCGAGGCCGGGTACGCGCTCGGGCTCACGAAGTCGACCGTCACGCGGATCGTCCTGCTGCCGCAGGCGGTGAAGATCATGTTCCCGTCGATCATCAGCCAGTGCATCGTCGTCCTCAAGGACACCAGCCTCGGGTACGCGATCCTCGCGCCGGGACTCACCGTGGCCGGTCGGGACATCTTCCGGACGTTCGACAACCGTCTGGCCACCGCGCTCGTGCTCGCGGCGATCTACATCGTGCTGAACCTGCTGCTGACGTTCATCGGTGAGGGGGTCCAGAAGCGCTACGTCGGCACCAGCCGCCGTGGCGGAGCGGTGGGCGCGACGACGGGCGCCTGAGCGTCAGCGCTTCTTGGGCGTGACCCAGAGGTGGATGGTGCCGGCCACGGTGACCGTGCCGTCCTTCAGGGCGGCCGTGACGCGGACCGGGACGTCGGGGCCGTCGGCCCAGGCCTCGGGTTCGGACTCGGCGGTGCAGACGAGGTCGCCGTCGGACTTCGCCAGGTACTGCACGTCCATGCCCTTGGGTAGCCAGCGGTGGTCGCTCGGGCAGGTCGCCTCGGCGAGCAGTCCCATGGCGGCCTCGAGACCGTTGCACGCTGCGATCGCGTGCACGGTGCCGATGTGGTTCTGCACGCTGCGCCGCTTGGGGATGGTGATCTGCGCGAAGTGCGGCTTCATCTCCTCCACGCGGAGGTGGATCGAGGCGAAGTAGGGCGCCTTTTGTCCGTAGAAGATCGAGAACAGGCGCTTGCCCTGCGGGAGCGCTGACATCTTCTGGTACACGTCGAGGGTGCTGGGCATGCGCGCGAGTCTAGGACGCTGACAGCGACGCTGTCTGCGTCGCCGGGCCGAGTGTGGCGAACCGCTCAGTAGGGTGAGGCCGTGAACCTGTCGATGACGTCGTACGCGCTGCTCGGTCTGCTCGCGTTCGACGACATGTCGCAGACGACGGGTCTGACGGGCTACGAGCTGAAGCAGCGGGCGGACCGCACGCTCAAGTTCTACTGGACGTCGCCGGCGATGAGCCAGATCTACACCGAGCTCGACAAGCTGCTGGAGCGTGACCTCGTGCACGCCGTGGAGCACGTCGAGGGCCGTCGCACGACCCGCCGGTTCCGGATCAGCGACGAGGGTCGCAGCCAGGTCGAGCGCTGGTTGTCGGCGCCCGTCGACGACCCGTTCCCGGTGCTCAAGCACCCGGTGGCGTTGCGCCTGCTGATGGGCCATCTGACGTCGGCCGAGCACGTGCAGGAGATGCTCGAGGACTATCTGATCCGCCTCGCAGACCGGCGGCGTGAGCTCGAGGCCGTCCGTGAGCTGCTGGGCGACGTCGAGGAGGTGCGGTACGCCGCGCGCGTGGCCGAGTGGGGGTTGTCGTACTACGACAGCGAGCGCGAGATCGTCGAGCGGATCCGGCGCGACGTCGAGGAACGCGGCTGAACCGCGCTCCTCGACGGGTCGCTCAGGTGGAGACCAGCGGGTCCCACGTGACGCCGGAGTCGTCGGCGTCGAGCTCCTCGCGGACGACGTCGAAGGCGACCTGCGGTGAGTACCCCTTGCGGGCGAGCATGCCGGTGAGCCTGCGGATGCGGGTGGTGTCGTCGAGACCGCGCAGGGAGCGCAGCTTCTTCTGCACCAGCCGGTGGGCCGCCTGACGTTCGGCGTCGGGGTCGACGTCGGCGAGCACGTCGCGGGCGAGGTCGTCGGCGATGCCCTTGCGGCGCAGCTCGAGGGCGAGCACCTTGGTGGCGAGCCCCTTGCTGCGCGAGCGTGACTCGACCCAGGCCCGCGCGAACGCGGCGTCGTCGACGAGGCCGACCTCCTCGAACCGGTCGAGCAGGCGGGCCGCGACGTCGTCGGGCACGTGCTTGCGGGCCAGTGCCTCGGCGAGCTCGGCGCGGCTGCGCGGCGAGTCGGTGAGCTTGTTCAGCAGGATGGTCCGGGCGACCGACTCGACGTCGGCGTCCGGGTCCTGCTGGACGTCACGTGGCGCGTCGGTCGGCGCCGGCGGCTCGTGTCCCCCGGCCACGCTCAGAACTCCGTGGCCGGCAGGTCGACGTCGTCGACCTCCTCGTCGAGCTGTGCACCGACACCGAGGTGCTCCTTGACGCGCTTCTCGAGCTCCTCGGCGAGGTCGGGGTTGTCCTTGAGGAACTGGCGTGCGTTCTCCTTGCCCTGGCCGAGCTGGTCGCCCTCGTACGTGTACCAGGCGCCGGCCTTGCGGACCATGCCGGTCTCGACGCCGACGTCGATCAGGCTGCCCTCGCGGCTGATGCCCTGGCCGTACATGATGTCGAACTCGGCCTGCTTGAACGGCGGCGCGAGCTTGTTCTTGACGACCTTGACGCGGGTGCGGTTGCCGACCATGTCGGTGCCGTCCTTGAGCGTCTCGATGCGGCGGACGTCGAGACGGACCGAGGCGTAGAACTTGAGCGCCTTGCCGCCCGTGGTGGTCTCGGGCGAGCCGAACATGACGCCGATCTTCTCGCGCAGCTGGTTGATGAAGATGGCGGTGGTGCCGGAGCCGTTGATGGCACCGGTCATCTTGCGCAGCGCCTGGCTCATGAGACGGGCCTGCAGACCGACGTGGCTGTCGCCCATCTCGCCGTCGATCTCGGCCCGGGGCACGAGGGCGGCGACGGAGTCGATGACGATGATGTCGAGCGCGCCGGAGCGGATGAGCATGTCGGCGATCTCGAGCGCCTGCTCACCGGAGTCGGGCTGGGAGACCAGCAGCGCGTCGGTGTCGACGCCCAGCTTGCGGGCGTAGTCGGGGTCGAGCGCGTGCTCGGCGTCGATGAAGGCTGCGACGCCACCGGCCTTCTGGGCGTTGGCCACCGCGTGCAGCGCGACCGTCGTCTTGCCGGAGGACTCCGGGCCGTAGATCTCGACGATGCGCCCACGCGGCAGGCCGCCGATGCCGAGCGCGATGTCGAGGGCGGTGGCGCCGGTGGGGATGACGCTGACCGGGACGCGGCCCTTCTCACCGAGGCGCATGACGGCGCCCTTGCCGTAGTTGCGGTCGATCTGGGCGATCGCGTTGTCGATCGCCTTCTCGCGCTGGTCGCTCGTCACGGCGGTGACGGGCGCGAGGGGGGACTTGGGAGGCATGCGCTGGTCCGTTCTGCTCGGTGGGTGGCCGGTCGTCTACGACGCTAGGGGCCACCTCAGACATCTGGAGCCTCGTCGACCCCGCCTGTGGACAGCGACACCCTTCGCGTCAACCGTGTGCACAACCGTAGTACGAACACCTGTTCGAGCGGGTGCGACACGCCGGGACGTGCGTGTGTGGCGTTTCCGGGGTCGCCGCTGCGCTGCCTCGGCCTTCGCTGGGGCTGGTCACCGAAAGGGCCTCGACCGGACGGCTGGCATCGGCGATGGTCCGGGGTCTCGGGCTGTGGCTCGCGCTCGGGGTCGCCGCAGGATTCTGCGTTGGCTACGGGATCCCGTCGTGAACGCATCATCCTTCGGCCACGACACCCCTATCGGTGGATCTTCAACCGCAGGACGGTTCCTGAGGGTGCAGGTCCACCGATGGTGGCGGAGGGTCACTCGACCTACACGGAGGACCCGGACGAGGAGGCCTCGTCCTGGGTGGTGCTGCCGGACGGGGCCTGGTCGAGGCCGTCGGTGCCCGTGCCGTCCTGCGACGGGGGTGCGAGCTGGCCGTCGGGCGGAGTGGGGAGCTGACCGTCCTGGCCCATCGGGCCGCCGGCGCCGCCCGGGCCGGTCTGTCCCGTCGGACCGCCCTGCGAGGTCGTGCCCGGCGACGACGCGGGGCCCTGGCCGGCGACGGCGTGGCCGGTGGCGAAGCCACCCCCGAAGAGGGCGAGGGCGAGCACCACCGCGCCGGCGGCGACGGCAGCGGTCCGGCGTGGGCGCTCGGAGCTCGGCTCGACCGGCTCGTCGTCGGGCCGCGCGACCACGACCGTCTGCGGCGCGGTCGGGTGCTCGACGGTGTCGTCGACGTCGTGGGGGCGGATGGTGTCCGTGGTGCTCATCGTGGCTCCTTCGTCGGACCACTCGGCCCGTCGACCTCCACGATGGTCGGTCACCTTCGGCGCCCGCCGTGCCCATCCTGTGCGTCGCCCATGAGGGACACGGCTTCAGCGCTCGCGCGCGGGAAGCTCCAGGCTGGCGTGGACGGCGCGCCACACGACCTTGGGGTCGACACCCGCCTCGAGGGCCTCGCTGGCCGTCCGGCCGTCGAGCTCGGCCATGACCTGCGTCGCGGCCCAGACCCGCGCGTACCCCGGGCCGAGGTGGAGGGTCATCCGCTCCCAGAACTCGCTGTGCCTCATCGCGGCCAGCATGCCACGCGACACCCGGCGTCGGCGGGCCGGCCGTCAACCCAGCGCGACGATCTCGGCGAGCAGCCGGCGGTCGAGCGGACGGTCGGCGTGGATGATCCGGGCCGGGCCGTCGGCCCACGGCTCGACGTGGACCCGCTCGAGACCGGCCTGCTCGCTCACGCGGCCCGAGGCCGGGTTCGTCTCCATCGATCGCGCGACGACGGGCCAGTCGGGCTGCGTGCGCTGCGCGGCCCCGAGGGCGACGCTCGCGACCCACGTGCCGAGGCCGTGGCCCCAGACGCTCGGCGCGAGCCGGAAGCCCAGGTTCCACCAGCCGCCGCGGGGCGACACCCCACCGGTCCCGACGACGTCGCCGCGCACGGTGACGGCCCACTCCCCCAGGCCGCTCTCGCGCCAGTCGCGCTCGGCACGCTCGGCCAGCGCGACGCTGCGCTCGCGCTCGACGAACACGCCCTCGGGGAAGTGTCGCCAGGTCTCAGGATCGGAGTAGACGGCGTGCACGGCGTCGACGTCGTCGAGCACGAGCGGACGCAGGCCCCAGTCCGACGGGTTCATCGCGACACCACTACCGGTCCCGTCGTCGCCACCATGGCGTCAGCATGGCAGGCGCGCCCCGACGGACGGACGTCAGGCTCGGACCGCGTGCGTCAGGCCGCAGAGGCCGAGACCTCGCCCGGGGTGATGCTCGAGACGCTCGCGAGGTCGGTGGCCTCCTCGATGGCCAGCAGGGTGCTGACGTCGAGCAGGACCTTGCTGAGCGGGACGTCGAGCGCGGCGGCGAGAGCTGCGAGCAGCTCCGAGCTGGGCTCCTTCTGCCCGCGCTCGACCTCGGAGATGTAGCCGAGCGACACCCGCGCCTTGGCGGACACGTCGCGGAGCGTGAGTCCCTGCGCGACCCGGCGGGCGCGCAGCACCTCACCGACCAGCTGCCTCATGGCGGTCATGGTCCACCTCCTCCGCGTGGGTCACGTCGGGATCAACGTCGCTCGACCGGAGGTGATTCCCCGGTCTCGTGACAGGTCCTACTCACAGAGCGTAGCGACCAGGGACGACAGCGCAGCACCGACCGTCCCCCGACGGACGGCGTCGCGGTCGCCGTCGAGGTGCAGCGGCTCCGACCGCAGGCGGTGGTCGGGTCCGTCGAGGCCAACGAAGACGGTGCCGGCCGGCTTGCCCTCGTTCGGGCTCGGGCCGGCCACGCCCGTCGTCGCGATGCCCCAGTCGGCGTCGAGGAGACGTCGCACACCGTCGGCCATCTGCGCGGCCGTGCCGGGGTCGACAGCACCTCGCCGCGCCAGGTGCTCGCCGTCGACGCCGAGCACCGACTCCTTGACCCGCGTCGCGTACGACACGACGCCGCCCACGACGACGTCGGACGCGCCGGGCACGTCGACGAGCGCCGCGCACAGCAGGCCGCCCGTGAGGGACTCAGCGCACGCGATCGTCTCGCCCCGCTCCCGCAGGAGCCGGACGGCCTCGACCGCGGCCGGCAGGGGTGTCACGCCGCGCTCTTCGCGTCCCGTCGCAGGGCGATCGCGTCACGGACGTACTGGACGGCCGTGACCACCGTGATGACGAGGGCGGCGGCCATGAGCACGTGGGTGACCCAGCGCAGCACGTCGCTCGCGGTGTTGTCCCACAGCTCGAACGGCAGGACGTAGCCGCCGATCGCGAGGGCCTGCAGCGTCGTCTTGATCTTGCCGCCCTGGCTCGCGGGCATGACGCCGTACTTCTTCACGACGAACCGCATGAGGGTGATGCCCCACTCGCGCACGAGCAGGACGATGGTGACCCACCACCACAGCACGCCGATGATCGACAGGCCGACGAACGCCATGCCGGTGAGCGCCTTGTCGGCGATCGGGTCGGCCAGCTTGCCGAAGTTGGTGACCAGGTTGTGCTTGCGGGCGAGGTCGCCGTCGATCCGGTCGGTGATCATCAGCAGGGCGAACGCGACCCAGGCCCACACGCGCGTCGAGACGTCCTGGCCGTCCTGGGTGAGCAGCAGCCAGCCGAACAGCGGCACGCCGAGGATGCGCACCACCGTGAGGGCGTTGGCGATGTTCAGGTTGCTCGGGACGTGCTGGGGGTCCTGCTGGTGGCTGGCGTGGGCCGGCTCCATGGGTGCCTCTCGCTCGCGGGACGGACGGTTCAGTATGCCCCACCGCGTCGACGGGCGATCTCCTCGCGAGCCTCCTCGACCGACACGGTGGTCCCGAGGCCGAGGGGCGCGGTGTGGATGCGGCGCCCGTCGGGGCTGATCACCTTCACCCGCGGGTCGAGCAGGCCGTCGCGCGACTCGACCCGGATGTCGGCCATCTCGCTCCAGAGCAGACCTACCCAGCCGTCGCCGTCGCGCATGCGCACGCCGTGCGAGTCGGCCACGAACAGCGGCGTGCGGGCGTCACGCACGCCCTGCAGCACTGTCAGCGCGAGGAACAGCAGCACGCCCCCCGGGACCCAGAGGGCGGTGTCGTCGCGCTCCCAGGCGAGGAAGCCGAACCCGGCACCGACGGCCAGCGCGGCGAGCCCGACCACGAGGTAGAGCAGCGCGCGCCGGCGGATCTCGAACGGCTGGTCCTCGACGCCGTCGTCCTGGAGCGACTCGAGACGCTCGGTGCTCACGGCCATCACCTCATCCTGCGCTGATCGACGCCAGGACGTCGTCGAGGTCGTCGGGCTTGACGAGCACGTCGCGCGCCTTCGAGCCCTCGCTGGGCCCGACGACGCCGCGGCTCTCCATGATGTCCATGAGGCGTCCGGCCTTGGCGAAGCCGACGCGCAGCTTGCGCTGGAGCATCGACGTCGAGCCGAACTGCGTCGTGACGACGAGCTCGACGGCCTGGAGCACGAGGTCGAGGTCGTCGCCGATGTCGTCGTCGAGGTCGCGCGCGGCCTGGGCCGGGGCGGTGACGTCCTCGCGGTAGCTGGGCTGCAGCTGCTCCTTGCAGTGCTTGACCACCTCCGCGATCTCCGCCTCGGTGATCCAGGCACCCTGCATCCGCATGGCCTTGTTCGCGCCCATCGGCAGGAAGAGCCCGTCGCCCTGGCCGACCAGCTTCTCCGCGCCGGGCTGGTCGAGGATGACGCGGCTGTCGGCGAGCGAGCTCGTGGCGAACGCCAGGCGGCTCGGCACGTTGGCCTTGATGAGTCCGGTGACGACGTCGACGCTGGGTCGCTGCGTGGCGAGCACCAGGTGGATGCCCGCGGCACGTGCCAGCTGCGTGATGCGCACGACCGAGTCCTCGACGTCGCGGGGGGCGACCATCATGAGGTCGGCGAGCTCGTCGACCACGACCAGCAGGTACGGGTAGGGCGTGAGGACGCGCTCGCTGCCGGGCGGCGCCTGCAACGAGCCCGCCCGGACCGCCTTGTTGAAGTCGTCGACGTGCCGGAAGCCGAAGTTGGCGAGGTCGTCGTAGCGCATGTCCATCTCGCGCACGACCCACTGCAGCGCCTCGGCCGCCTTCTTCGGGTTGGTGATGATCGGCGTGATGAGGTGCGGGATGCCCTCGTAGGCGGTCAGCTCGACGCGCTTGGGGTCGACCATGATCATGCGCACCTCGTCGGGCGTGGAGCGCATGAGCAGCGACGCGATCATGGAGTTCACGAAGCTCGACTTGCCCGAGCCGGTGGCGCCGGCGACGAGCAGGTGCGGCATCTTCGCCAGGTTCGCGACGACGAAGCCGCCCTCGACGTCCTTGCCCAGGCCGATGACCATCGGGTGGTGGTCGCCGCGCGCCTTGCCGGAGCGCAGCACGTCGCCGAGGGAGACCATCTCCTTGTCGACGTTCGGGATCTCGACGCCGATCGCCGACTTGCCGGGGATCGGGCTGAGGATGCGCACCTCGTTGGACGCGACGGCGTAGGAGATGTTCTTGCTGAGCGCGGTGACCTTCTCGACCTTGACGGCCGGGCCGAGCTCGACCTCGTAGCGCGTGACCGTCGGGCCGCGGGTGTAGCCCGTGACCTGCGCGTCGATCTGGAACTGCTCGAGCACCTCGGTGAGCCTGTCGACGACCTCGTCGGAGGCGGCCGACCGGGCCTTGTGCGGGCTGCCCTCGCGCAGGACGGTGCGGCCACCGGCATGGCCACCGCGCAGGATCAGGCCGACCGGTCCGATCCCGACCGGTTCGAGGACGAGGAAGAAAGCGCCGACCTCTCCACGCGCCCGCTGGAAGATGCACCGCAGGACACGGTCGACCTGCCGACCGGCCAGAGCGCCGACAGCGACGAGATCGCCTTCGAAGCCGACACGCTCAGCTACGATTCGCCCAGCGACACCGTTACTGCCAGCGGCAGCGTCGTCCTGCGCAGCGGCGATCGCTCGGTACGCGCCGATCGCGTCACCAGCGCCGAAGCGCTGATCCGCTGGCACCATCCCGTTCGCGGCGATCTGCGCCCCGACATTTTCATTCCCTTGGCAGAAGAGACCAACCGCATCGACGAGCTGACACTCTTCGTCCTTCGTCGCGTCATCGACGACGTGCGGGAATGGCGAAAGGGCGGACTGGAGATACGGGCCGCGATCAATATCTCGGCGCGCCTCATTACGTCCGCGGACTTCACTGCTCGCGTGGAGAGCATTCTGCTAGAGGATAGGGTGCCGGCCGACCGACTGATCTTCGAAATCACCGAATCCGCGACCATCGGCCAGTTCGACCTCGCGTGCTCGGCGCTGCGCCGGTTCCGCGATCTGGGCGTGGGTGTTTCGATGGACGATTACGGCACCGGACAGTCCACCCTGTCCTACTTGAAACGCCTTCCTCTGACCGAATTGAAAATCGATCGTAGCTTTGTCCAACACGCCCATCGCGACCATGCCGACGCTCTGCTCGTAAGCTCCACTGTGGAACTGGCGCACCAGCTGGGCCTGCAGGTGGTGGCCGAGGGAATCGAGGAGGAAGCATGCCTCGACTTCCTGCGGGAAATCGGATGCGATTACGCGCAAGGCTATTTCATCGCCAGGCCGATGTCGGCGGATGCTTTCTTCGACACCGCTCAAACGACAATAG